>NZ_JAPJDM010000015.1:0-34761 GCF_026242095.1 Streptomyces sp. NEAU-W12 | reverse complement strand
CGGCCCGGGGGGGGGGGGGGGCCCCGGCCCGCCCCCCCCCCCCCCCCCTGGCCCGCCGTCGTTACGTCACTTCTTCTTGCCGCGCTTCTCGCGCACCCGCACCGAGATGTGGATGGGGGTGCCCTCGAAGCTGAACTCCTCGCGCAGCCGGCGCTCGATGAACCGTCGGTAGCCCGCCTCGATGAAGCCGGAGGCGAACAGCACGAACCGCGGCGGCCTGGTGCCCGCCTGCGTACCGAACAGGATGCGCGGCTGCTTGCCGCCCCGCACGGGGTGCGGGTGGGCGGCGACCAGCTCGCCGAGGAAGGCATTCAGCCTCCCCGTCGGGACGCGGGTCTCCCAGCCCGCCAGGGCCGTCTCGATCGCCGGTACCAGCTTCTCCATGTGGCGTCCGGTGCGGGCCGACACGTTCACCCGCGGCGCCCAGGCGACCTGGCCGAGTTCGGTCTCGATCTCCCGCTCCAGGTAGTAGCGGCGCTCCTCGTCGAGGGTGTCCCACTTGTTGAATGCGAGGACGATCGCGCGCCCCGCCTCGACGGCCATGGTGACGATGCGCTGGTCCTGCACCGAGATGGAGTCGGCGGCGTCGAGGAGGACGACGGCGACCTCGGCCTTCTCGACGGCGGCGGCGGTACGCAGCGAGGCGTAGTAGTCGGCGCCCTGCTGGAGGTGGACACGCTTGCGGATGCCCGCGGTGTCGACGAACTTCCAGGTCTTTCCGCCCAGCTCGATCAGCTCGTCGACGGGGTCCCGGGTGGTTCCGGCGATCTCGTTGACGACGACGCGCTCCTCACCGGCGACCTTGTTCAGCAGCGAGGACTTGCCGACGTTCGGGCGGCCGATCAGGGCGATCCGGCGCGGGCCGCCGACCGCGGCGTTGAAGGTCTGCGCGGGGGCCTGGGGCAGCGCCTCCAGGACCTGGTCCAGCATGTCGCCGGTGCCGCGGCCGTGCAGGGCGGAGACCGGGTGCGGTTCGCCCAGGCCCAGGGCCCACAGGTAGGAGGCGTCGGCCTCGCCGCTCGGGCCGTCCACCTTGTTGGCGCACAGGACGACCGGCTTGCCGGCCTTGCGCAGCAGCCGGACGACGGCCTCGTCGGTGTCGGTCGCGCCCACCTTGGCGTCCACCACGAACACCACGGCGTCGGCCGCCTCGATCGCGTACTCGGCCTGCGCCGCCACGGAGGCGTCGATACCGAGGACGTCCTGCTCCCAGCCGCCGGTGTCGACGACCTTGAAGCGGCGGCCCGACCACTCGGCCTCGTAGGTGACGCGGTCGCGGGTGACGCCCGGCTTGTCCTCGACGACCGCCTCGCGGCGGCCGATGATGCGGTTCACCAGGGTCGACTTGCCGACATTGGGCCGGCCGACGACGGCGAGCACCGGCAGCGGGCCGTGTCCGGCCGCCTCGATGGCGCCCTCGACGTCCTCGAGGTCGAAGCCCTCCTCCGCGGCGAGCTCCATGAACTCCGCGAACTCGGCGTCGCCGAGCGCCCCGTGCTCGTGCTCGTGCTCGGCCGAGCCGTCGGGCTGGATGTGGTCGTTCATGAAGTCCGTACCTCGTTGTCCATCGTGGTGGTCGGTGGAACACCCGATTCCGGGTGTTCCACTACTCAGTGTCCGCTAACGCCCGGTGAGACGCCTGGCGTTTTCCAGGTGCGCGGTGAGCTGCTTCTGGATGCGCTCGGTCGCCTCGTCCAGCGCCTTGCGGGTGCGCCTGCCGCTGCCGTCGCCCGCGTCGAACGGGTCGCCGAAGACGACGTCGACGCGGGAGCGCAGCGGGGGCAGCGTCCTTATCAACCGTCCGCCCCGCCCGGAACTTCCCAGGACCGCGACGGGCACGATCGGCGCGCCGCCGCGCAGGGCGAAGTAGGCGAGCCCCGCGCGCAGCGCGGCGAAGTCGCCCTCCCCGCGGGTGCCCTCGGGGAAGATGCCGAGGACGCCGCCCTGCTCCAGGACGCCCAGCGCCCGGGAAATGGCCGTGCGGTCGGTGGTGTTCCGGTCCACCTTCACCTGGCCGATGCCGGTCAAGAACGGGTCGAGCGGCCCGACGAACGCCTCCCGCTTGATCAGGAAGTGCGTCGGCCGGGGCGACACGCCCATGACCATCGGGCCGTCGATGTTGTGGGAGTGGTTCACGGCGAGGAGCACCGGGCCGGCCGTGGGCATCCGCCAGGCGCCCAGCACGCGCGGCTTCCAGAAGCCGTACATCAGGCCGACGCCGATACGCCGCCCGACCTCGGCGCCCCGCGCCGACGGAAGCCCGGTCACCGGCCGGCTCGCTTCTCCTCGACGAGGGTGACGACGCACTCGATGACCTGGTGCAGGGACAGGTCGGTGGTGTCCACCTCAACCGCGTCGTCCGCCTTGGCCAGCGGGGAGGTCTTGCGGCTGGAGTCGGCCGCGTCCCGCTTGACCAGGGCCTCGCGCGTGGCGTGCAGGTCGGCGCCCTTGAGCTCGCCGCTGCGGCGGGCGGCCCGCGCCTCCGGGGAGGCGGTGAGGAAGATCTTCAGGTCGGCGTCGGGCAGCACGGTGGTCCCGATGTCCCGTCCCTCGACGACGATGCCGGTGACGGCGGAGGCGGCGATCGTGCGCTGCAGCTCGGTGATCCGGGCGCGCACCTCGGGGACCGCGCTGACCGCGCTGACCTTGGAGGTGACGTCCTGCTCGCGGATCGGGCCGGCCACGTCGACACCGTCGACCGTGATGGCGGGGCTCTCCGGGGCGGTGCCGGAGACGATCTCGGGCTTGCCGGCCGCGGCGGCGATCGCGGCGGTGTCGGCGGTGTCGATGCCGTTGGTGACCATCCACCAGGTGATCGCCCGGTACTGGGCGCCGGTGTCCAGGTAGCTCAGGCCGAGCTGTGCCGCCACCGCCTTCGACGTGCTCGACTTGCCCGTGCCGGACGGGCCGTCGATGGCGACAATCACTGGCGTGGAGCTTTCCACAGTGGGGACCTTCCTGGACCTGGCTGCCGGGGGCGGGGCGTGCGAGTGCCCCGCACAAGGTTACTGGGTGTGCGTCCCCCGATCGGCCGTACCCGGGCCCGGCAGCCCGTCACCCCCGCGCTCACTGCCCGCCGCCGCCGTCCGGCAGGTGTCACTGCCGGATCGACCAGCCCCGTTCCCGTAGCGCCGCGGTGAGCACCGCAGCCGCCTTGGGCTCCACCATGAGCTGCACCAGGCCGGCCTGCTGCCCGGTCGCGTGCTCGATCCGGACGTCCTCGATGTTGACACCCGCGCGGCCGGCGTCCGCGAAGATGCGTGCCAGCTGGCCCGGCTGGTCGTCGATGAGCACCGCCACGATCTCGTACGCACGCGGGGCCGAGCCGTGCTTGCCCGGGACCCGGACCTGGCCCGCGTTGCCGCGGCGCAGCACGCCCTCGACGCCGGTGCTGCCCTCGCGCCGCTTGTCCTCGTCGCAGGACTGCAGCGCGCGCAGGGACCGTACGGTCTCCTCCAGGTCGGCGCCGATGTCGGTGAGCAGGTCGGCGACCGGACCCGGGTTCGCGGAGAGGATGTCGATCCACATCCGGGGGTCGGAGGCGGCGATCCTGGTCACGTCCCGGATGCCCTGACCGCACAGCCGTACGGCGGCCTCCTCGGCGTGTTCCAGGCGCGCGGCGACCATGCTGGCCACCAGGTGCGGCATGTGGGAGACGAGGGCCACGGCACGGTCGTGGGCGTCGGCCTCCATGACGACCGGGACGGCCCTGCAGTGCGAGACCAGTTCGAGGGCGAGGTTCAGCACCTCGGTGTCGGTGTCCCGGGTGGGCGTGAGCACCCAGGGGCGGCCCTCGAAGAGATCCGCGCCGGCGGCCAGCGGGCCGGACTTCTCACGGCCGGACATGGGGTGCGTACCGATGTACGCCGAGAGGTCGAGGCCCCGCTGCTCCAGTTCACGGCGCGGCCCGCCCTTGACACTGGCGACGTCGATGTAGCCGCGTGCCAGGCCGCGCTCCATGGCGTCGGCGAGCACTCCGGCCACGTGGGCGGGCGGGGCGGCGACGATCACCAGGTCCACCGGCCCCTCGGGGGCGCCGTCGGTACCGGCGCCGAGCGCGGCGGCCGTACGGGCCTGCTCCGGGTCGTGGTCGACGAGGTGGACGGTGACGCCCCGCTGGGACAGGGCGAGGGCGGCGGACGTGCCGATCAGTCCGGTACCGATGACGAGTGCGGTTCTCACTGGGCGATGTCCTTGCGCAGGGCCGCCGCGGCGCCGAGGTACACGTGGGCGATGTCGGCGCGCGGCCGGTCGGACTCCAGGTGCGCGAGGATGCGGACGACGCGGGGCAGGGCGCCCTCGACGTCCAGTTCCTGGGCGCAGATCAGGGGGACGTCGACGATGCCGAGCTTGCGGGCGGCGGCGGCCGGGAAGTCGCTGTGCAGGTCGGGCGTGGCCGTGAACCAGATGCTGATCAGGTCGTCCGTGGCCAGACCGTTGCGCTCGAGCACCGCGGTGAGCAACGCGCCGACCTGTTCCTCCATGTGGCCCGCCTCGTCCCGCTCGAGCTGGACGGCGCCCCGGACCGCTCGTACCGCCACGGCGATGCTCCTTGCTGACGTGCTGAATGTGCCGGATGTCTCGGACGTGCCGGGATTGCCGGGCGTACCGGCGCGCATGCCGGCCGTCCGGTCGTCCAGCCTAGCCAGAACGGGCACGGCCGGCGTCCGGCGCCCGGCCGTCGAGACGGCCGAGACAGCCGAGACAGGGGACGGACAAGTGCTCCGCTCCCCCAGGAACCGCCCGGGGCCCTCCCTCCGGGGTGACGGCACGGCCGGCCCGGCGCGACGCACGGCCCCTCTCGCAACGGGCGCGGCAGCGCCGGACCGCCCGACGGGCCGGAAAGCGGATCGCGGTGGTGGGAAATCCGGTTCGCCCGGCGCGAGCCGGCCCGTACGCTCCCGGGCATGCACTCCGCCGAGTACCTGGTCCGCGACCACACGGTCTACGCCTGCGTCATGGGCTCGCGTGCCTTCGGTCTGGCCACGGAGGGCAGCGACACCGACCGCCGGGGCGTCTTCCTCGCCCCCACTCCCCTGTTCTGGCGCTTCGAGAAGCCGCCGGCCCATGTCGAGGGACCGGCCGAGGAGCAGTTCAGCTGGGAGCTGGAACGCTTCTGCGAGCTGGCCCTGCGCGCCGATCCCAACATCCTGGAATGCCTGCACTCACCGCTCGTGGAGTACGCCGACGACACCGGCCGCGAACTGCTCGCCCTGCGCGGCGCGTTCCTCTCGCGCCGGATCCACGAGACGTTCACCCGGTACGCGTACGGCCAGCGCCGCAGACTCGAGGCCGACGTCCGCGTCCACGGGGCGCCCCGCTGGAAGCACGCGATGCATCTGCTCCGTCTGCTGGCCTCCGCCCGCGACGTGCTGCGCACCGGCGAGCTCACCGTCGACGTGGGCGAGCGGCGCGAGCCGTTGCTCGCGGTGAAGCGGGGCGAGGTTCCCTGGTCCGAGGTCGAGGCCCGGATGACCCGGCTGGAGCGGGAGGCCGGTGAGGCGCTGCGCCGTACGACGCTCCCGGCACGGCCCGACCGCCGCCGGGTCGAGGACTTCCTCGTCGGTGCCCGCCGGGCCTCCGCCCTGCGGACACCGTAGGGGCGACCGCTCAGAGGCTCTCCCGGGCCCCTGTCAGGGCCTTTCCCCGGCATCCCAGAGCGCCCCCAGCGCCAGCAGTTCGTCCCGGTACTCGATGCGGTCGGCCCAGGCGTTCGGCCAGGCGTCCGCCCCGAGGTGCGCGCCCGCGAAGGCACCCGCCAGGCAGGCGATGGAGTCGGAGTCGCCAGAGGTGCAGGCGGCGCGGCGCAGGGCGGTGAGCGGTTCGTCGACGAAGAGCAGGAAGCACAGCAGCCCGGTCGCCAGGGCCTCCTCCGCGATCCAGCCCTCCCCCGTCGCCAGGCACGGGTCGGTCTCCGGCGAGACGGTGCGCACGGCGCGCTGGAGGCGTTCCAGGACCTCCAGGCACTCGTCCCAGCCGCGCGTGATGAAGTGTTCGGGGCTGGGGTCCCCCGTGCGGGTCCACAGATCACCGAGCCACACCGCGTGGTAACGGGTGCGGTTCTCGTAGGCGTAGGAGCGCAGCAGGCCGATCAGCCCGGTCGGTTCGGCACCTTCGGCGAGCAGGTGTACGGCGTGGGCGGTGAGGTCGGAGGCGGCGAGCGCGGTCGGGTGCCCGTGGGTGAGGGCCGACTGCAACTGGGCGGCGCCCGCGCGCTGTTCCTCGCTCAGCCCGGGGGCGAGTCCGAGGGGGGCGACCCGCATGTTGGCGCCGCAGCCCTTGGAGCCGACCTGGCTGGCGTCCTGCCAGGGGCGGTCCTCCCCGGCCAGCAGGTGGCATGCCTTGAGGCAGGTGCTCCCGGGCGCCCTGTTGTTCTCGGGCGAGCGGTACCAGTCCACGAACTCCTCGCGCACCGGCCGCTCCAGCCGCTTCGGAGCGAGCCGTCCCCGGTCCATCGCCGTGCGCAGCCCGCGCCCCAGGGCGAGCGTCATCTGGGTGTCGTCGGTGACGGTCGCGGGCGTCGGGAGCTCCATCCCGCGCCACGGCCCGCACGTGGCGAGGATCGAGGGGACGTCGTTGAACTCGGTGGGGAAACCGAGCGCGTCCCCGAGGGCGAGGCCGGTGAGGGCGCCCGTGGCGGCACGCTTGGTGACGGTGGTGGTCATGCGGGACGTCCTTCCGGAGTGGGCCGGAGCAGCGGCGGGTGGAGGGCGGTGGCGGTGCCGGCCCGGTAGAGCGCGGCGGGTTTGCCCCGGCCGCCGGTGAGGCGTGCGGCCCCCGGGACCGCTTCGACGAAGCCCGGGGAGGCGAGCACCTTGCGCCGGAAGTTGGGCCGGTCGAGCGTGGTGCCCCACACGGTCTCGTAGACCTGCTGCAACTCGCCGAGGGTGAACTCGGGCGGGCAGAAGGCGGTGGCGAGGCAGGTGTACTCGAGCTTGGCGCCGACGCGGTCGCGGGCGTCGGCCAGGATCCGGTCGTGGTCGAAGGCGAGCGCCCGCGCGGAGCCGTGCGGCATCCAGCGGGCCTGCGCCGCGTCGCTGCCGCCGCGCACCTCGGGCGCGTCGGGCAGCAGCGCGGTGAAGGCGACCGAGACGACCCGCATCCGCGGATCGCGGCCGGGTTCGCTGTAGGTCCGCAACTGCTCCAGATGCAGTCCGGACACGTCCGTCAGCCCGGTCTCCTCGGCGAGTTCACGCCGGGCGGCGCTCTCCGCCGACTCGTCCGGCTGCACGAACCCGCCCGGCAGGGCCCAGCGGCCCGCGTACGGCTCCTCGCCGCGCTCGACGAGCAGGACGCGCAGCGAGCCCTCGCGGAGCGTGAGAACAGCGAGGTCGACGGTGACGGCGAAGGGCTCGTAGGCGTACTTGTCGTAGCCGGCCATGAACCACACCCCCTTTTATAGTCAGGACGACTATAAAAGGGGGTGTGGTTCCCTCACAAGCCCCGGGTCTCAGCCTCCGCGCCTCAGAGCTCGACTTCCTGCATCAGCATGCCGACCTCGGTGTTCGACAGCCGCCGCAGCCAGCCCGACTTCTGGTCGCCCAGGGTGATCGGCCCGAAGCCGGTGCGCACCAGCTTGTCGACCGGGAAGCCCGCCTCGGCGAGCATGCGGCGCACGATGTGCTTGCGCCCCTCGTGCAGGGTCACCTCGACGAGGTAGTTCTTGCCGGTCTGCTCCACGATGCGGAAGTGGTCCGCGCGCGCGTAACCGTCCTCCAGCTGGATGCCGTCCTTCAGCCGCTTGCCCAGGTCGCGCGGGACCGGACCGACGATGTGCGCGAGGTAGGTCTTCTTCACCCCGTAGCGCGGGTGGGTCAGCCGGTGCGCCAGCTCACCGTGGTTGGTGAGCAGGATGACGCCCTCGGTCTCGGTGTCGAGCCGGCCGACGTGGAACAGCCGGGTCTCCCGGTTGGTGACGTAGTCGCCGAGGCACTGACGCCCCTCGGGGTCCTCCATCGTGGAGACGACACCGGCGGGCTTGTTCAGCGAGAAGAACTGGTAGGACTGGGTGGCGACGGTCAGCCCGTCCACCTTGACCTCGTCCTTCTCGGGGTCGACCCGGCGGCCCTGCTCCAGCACGATCTCGCCGTTGATCTCGACCCGCGCCTGCTCGATCAACTCCTCGCAGGCGCGCCGGGAACCGTACCCCGCGCGGGCGAGGACCTTCTGCAGTCGCTCGCCCTCCTGCTCGGCGCCCGGGAAGGTCTTCGGGGGCCTGACGTCCTTCTTCTCCGCGTACCGGTCGCGGTTGCGCTCCTCGATC
Source organism: Streptomyces sp. NEAU-W12 (assembly GCF_026242095.1). NCBI lineage: Bacteria > Bacillati > Actinomycetota > Actinomycetes > Kitasatosporales > Streptomycetaceae > Streptomyces > Streptomyces sp. NEAU-W12. Next base: position 26,498 of record NZ_JAPJDM010000015.1, on the reverse strand, counting down.
CGCGTCTCGTACTCGCGCGAGCGGCCGGGAACGGTACGGCCCCCGCCGCCCTTCTGCCCGGACCGGGAGCCCTGGGAGAAGCCACCGGACGGCTTGGCGCCGGTGCGGCCGGACTTCGGGCCCTCCTTGGTGGCCCCGGGCCCCACGTCGTAGCGGCGCTCCTCCGGGCGGGGCTTGCGGGGGCGGCCCTGCCCCTGCTTCTGGTCCCTGTTGCCGCCGGAACCGCGGGGGTTACCGCGTCCACCGCTCTTGCCGCTGCCGCTGCTTCGCATCACATGTCCGTCGTTGTCGTTTTAGGCGTGTTCGTCGGATGGGCCGTCGTCCGGGTCCGGGGCGTCCGGATCGAACGACGGTACGGCTTCCTGGGTCTCGGCCTCGATCGCCTCCGCCTCGGGGAGGAAGGGCGCGAGCTCCGGGAGCTCGTCCAGACCGCGCAGGCCCATCCGCTCCAGGAAGTAGTTCGTCGTCGTGTACAGGATCGCACCTGTTTCGGGTTCCGTGCCCGCCTCCTCGACCAGACCGCGCTGCAGCAGGGTGCGCATGACGCCGTCGCAGTTCACTCCGCGCACGGCGGAGACCCTGCTGCGGCTGACCGGCCGGCGGTAGGCGACCACGGCGAGGGTTTCCAGGGCGGCCTGGGTGAGCCGGGCCTGCCGGCCGTCCAGGACGAAGCCCTCGACGGCCGCGGCGTACTCGGGACGGCTGTAGAAACGCCAGCCGCCGGCGACGAGCCGCAGCTCGAAGCCGCGGCCCTGGACGGTGTACTCGTCGGCCAGCGCGCGGAGCGCGTCCGCGACCTGCCGCTCGGGCCGCTCCAGAATCCTCGCCAGGTACTCCTCGGTCGCGGGCTCGTCCACGACCATGAGAACCGCCTCGAGCGCGGGCCTCAGGTCGAGGTCCGCGGCGGTGCCCAGCCCCGCGGGGACAGCGACTGTGTCCTCACTCACGTCTTGCCCTCCCTTTTCTCCTTCTGCGGCTCCTGCGGCTCCTTCTGCGGTTCTTCCGGTGGCCCGGGCGGGCGGTCGAACTCGTCGGTGACCGTGGGGGCGGCGTCCCCGTCGCCGCCCGTCCAGCGCACGGTCAGTTCACCGAGCGCGGTCTCCTGGTCGAGGGCGACGGCCTTCTCCCGGTACAGCTCCAGGAGCGCGAGGAACCGGGCGACGACGGTCAGCGTGTCGTCCGTGTCCTCGGTCAGGGTCCAAAAACCGGCCTCGCCGAGCTCCTTCAGCCGCGCGACCACGATCCCGGCCTGCTCCTGCACGCTGACCAGCGGCGCGTGGATGTGGTCGACGTACACCTGCGGCTTGGGCCTGGGCTGCATCGCCTTGACGGCGAGCCTCGCGAACCCCTGCGCGCCGATACCGATGACGACCTCGGGCAGCAGCTCGGCGTGCTGCGGCTCGAGCCCCACGGTACGGGGGTGTCGCCGGGCCTCCTCGTCCAGCCGCCGGCTGAAGATCTCCGCGATCCGCTTGTACGCGCGGTACTGGAGCAGACGGGCGAACAACAGGTCCCGGGCCTCCAGCAGGGCGAGGTCCGCCTCGTCCTCCACCTCGGCGGCGGGCAGCAGGCGGGCCGCCTTGAGGTCGAGCAGCGTGGCCGCGACGACCAGGAACTCGGTCGTCTCGTCCAGGTCCCAGTCCGGTCCCAGCGCCCGGATGTACGCCATGAACTCATCGGTCACCCTGGACAGCGCGACCTCGGTGACGTCCAGCCTGTGCTTCGAGATCAGCTGAAGCAGCAGGTCGAAAGGCCCTTCGAAGTTCGACAACCGGACCTTGAACCGGCCGTCGTCCTCCGCCTCGGCCGCCTCGGCCGCCCCGGCCGCCGTGGCCTCGTCGGCCGCCCCGGCACCGGAGGCCGCCACAGGTGCCGTGCCGGGTCCGGCCGGACCGTCGCCCGTCCCGGGAGCCGCGAGTGCCGTCCCGAACGGCGGACCGGCGTCCGGACCCGGTACGTCGTCCCGGTCGGCCGGTGCGGGCCCCGGAGTCCGTGCGGCAACCGGAGCCCGGACCGCGGCGGGGGGCGCGGCCGCACGGTGGGCGCCGGCCGCCGCTTCCCTCTCGGTGCCCTCGGTGTCCGTCTCCACTCCCGCGTCCGCGGGCCGCGCGGCGGGCGGCGCCGCGCCCGGCCCCCGCCCCAGCGCGCGACGGCGGCCGGGCCGCGGACTGCGGCCGGTGGCGGGGGTGTCGTTCGAGGTCATGGCCTCCGCAGGCTACCGCTACCGTCCCCGCAGGCGTCGTACGAGGATGCTGGCGTCTCCGCGGGCTTCGAGGTCGGCGAGGACCACGGCGACCGCCTCGCGGACGATCCTGCCCCGGTCGACGGCCAGGCCGTGCTCCCCCCGGAGTACCAGACGGGCGTGCTCGAGGTCCATGAGCTCCTCGGCGGACACGTACACCGTGATCTTCTCGTCGTGCCGCTCGCGGCCGCTGGGCCGCCGGGCCGCCGCTCTTCCGCGCTTGCGCGGGGCCGCCTCCGCGGCCGGCCCCTCCGGCGCGCCCTGCCGTCGCGCGGAGCGTTCCGGCGCGGCGCGGCTGCGGGACTCGCCCGCTTCGGCCGGCTCCGCGTCCGTGGCGACGTGCTCGGCGCCCTCTCCGTCACCACCCTGCGCGGGCACCGACTGCGGAGTGTCCTCCTGGGCCGCGGCCGCGTCGCCCTCCCCCGCGGGAGCGGGGACCCGGGCCTCACCGCCCCCCTGGCGCCTGGGGGTGGACGCCTGGAGCGCCATCCCCCCTGTCGTACGGAAGAGTTCGTCGGCCCCCGGCAGACTCACTCGGCGTGACACCGGGCGAGCACCTCCCTGGCAAGCTGGCGGTAGGCGGCGGCACCGACGGAGTTGGACGCGTACGTGGTGATCGGCTCACCGGCGACGGTGGTCTCCGGGAAGCGGACCGTACGCCCGATGACCGTGTGGTAGACGTGGTCGTCGAAGGCCTCGACGACCCTCGCGAGCACCTCACGGCTGTGCACCGTGCGCGAGTCGTACATCGTGGCGAGGATCCCGTCGAGCTCCAGCTCGGGGTTGAGCCGCTCCTGGACCTTCTCGATGGTCTCGGTGAGCAGGGCCACACCGCGCAGGGCGAAGAACTCGCACTCCAAGGGCACGATCACCTTGTGCGCGGCCGTCAGCGCGTTGACCGTGAGCAGGCCGAGCGAGGGCTGGCAGTCGATCACGATGTAGTCGTAGTCGTCCATGAGCGGCTTCAGGGCGCGCTGCAGGGTCGACTCGCGGGCGACCTCGGAGACCAGCTGGACCTCGGCCGCCGACAGGTCGATGTTGCTGGGCAGCAGGTCCATGTTGGGGACCGCCGTCTTCAGCAGCACCTCGTCGGCCGCCATGCCCCGCTCCATGAGCAGGTTGTAGACGGTGAGGTCGAGTTCCATCGGGTTGACGCCGAGTCCGACCGACAGCGCGCCCTGCGGGTCGAAGTCGACGAGCAGCACCCGGCGTCCGTACTCCGCGAGCGCGGCACCCAGGTTGATGGTCGACGTGGTCTTGCCGACGCCGCCCTTCTGGTTGCACATCGCGATGATCTTCGCGGGGCCGTGGTCGGTCAGCGGGCCCGGGATGGGGAAGTACGGCAGCGGGCGTCCGGTAGGGCCGACGCGTTCACGGCGCTGGCGGGCCGCGTCGGGCGCGAGGGTGGCCGCGTACTCGGGATCCGGCTCGTACTCGGCGTCGGGATCGTAGAAGTGCCCCTCGGGCAGTTCGTCGTAGTCGGCGAATTGGTTGTGGGGCGCGCCACTTCCGTCGCCGGCCATGGCGTTCACGTGATGGCCATCCATGCTCTGGTGTGCAGTGGGAGTCGCCTGCTGGATCTGATGGGCTGCGAAGGTGCGCACGGCGACGGAGCCGACAGGGGAGGACCCCGCGGAACCCCGGTCCCGTGCAGTCATTCCTGGGTGACCACCCCCGGGAGTAAATGTCGACTCATTCACAAGTCGTCTTACCTCCTTGGTGACCAGGAAACTTCTAGACAGGTCAGCGTGGCATCATGCCGACGGTTGGCGACTCTATGGCGTGTCGGCGGTCCGCAGCAACACAATCCGCCGGACCCGACTCGATGTGTCGACAATGAAACATCCCTCTGTCAAGGGCGTACGACCGTCGTACGGCAGGTTTCACCGGTGTGCGAATCGGCGGAAGAGGGACGTTCGAGGCGAGTTGCCCCGGATTCGTGAAGTGACCATACACACATCTCGCCGTGCCCGACGGGCAAGGCGGGTCCGGATGCGCGACGTTGACGAACGAAGTTGACGTATCGCCTTGGGTGAGAGGCGACTTGGTCGACTTAACGCCCGGAAGACACTTCCGGGCGTCGGGTCGGGTCGGGTGGCGCGGCCGGTTCAGCCGAGCAGCCGGGCGAGTTCGACGTGGTCCAGGCCGTGCGCTTCGGCGACCTCCTGGTACACGACCTTGCCGTCGTGCGTGTTCAGGCCCCTGGCAAGGGCGGGGTCGCGGCGCAGCGCCTCCACCCAGCCGCGGTTCGCGAGTTCGACGACGTACGGCAGCGTGGCGTTGGTGAGCGCGTAGGTGGAGGTGTTGGGCACGGCGCCGGGCATGTTGGCGACGCAGTAGAAGACCGATTCGTGGACCGTGAAGATCGGCTCGGCGTGCGTGGTCGGGTGGGAGTCCTCGAAGCAGCCGCCCTGGTCGATCGCGATGTCGACAAGGACACTCCCGCTCTTCATCCGCGAGACGAGGTCGTTGGTGACCAGCTTCGGCGCCTTGGCGCCGGGGATCAGCACCGCGCCGATGACGAGGTCGGCCTCGAGGCAGGCCTTCTCCAGCTCGAAGGCGTTGGAGACGACGGTCTGGATCTTCGTGCCGAAGACCCGGTCCGCCTCCCGGAGCTTGTTGATGTCCTTGTCGAGCAGGGTCACGTGGAAGCCCATGCCGACGGCGATCTGCGCGGCGCTCCAGCCGGAGACGCCTCCGCCGATGACGACGGCACGGCCGGCCGGCACGCCGGGGACCCCGCCGGGCAGCACGCCGCGGCCGCCGCCGGCCCGCATCAGGTGGTAGGCGCCGACCTGGGCGGACAGCCGGCCCGCGACCTCGGACATGGGGGCGAGCAGCGGCAGCGCGCGGCTGGGCAGCTCGACGGTCTCGTAGGCGATGGCGGTGGTACCGGAGGCCAGCAGGGCGTCCGTGCACTCCCTGGAGGCGGCCAGGTGCAGGTAGGTGAAGAGCGTCTGGTCCTTGCGCAGCCGGTGGTACTCCTCGGCGACGGGCTCCTTGACCTTGAGCAGCAGGTCGGCGGCGGCCCACACCTCGTCGGCGGTGTCCAGTATCCGCCCGCCCGCGGCGGCGTACTCGCCGTCCGGGATCGAGGAGCCCACGCCGGCGCCGCGCTCGATGACGACCTGGTGGCCGTGGCGCACCAGCTCGTGCACGCCGGCCGGGGTGATGGCCACCCGGAACTCGTTGTTCTTGACCTCGCGGGGGATGCCGACCTTCACGTCGATCACGGTCCTTGGTTCGGAGGGTACGAGATGTTCCTGCACATACCCGGGCACACGCGTGCACACCGGGAGAGACCGCAGAAGATGGTGCGGCAAGGCCATCTTAATGAAGGTGTTCCCGCTGTACAGCCTTACAAAGCATCAATCTTGTCCGGAGGGGCTGCGGATTTCGTAGGTGTCGCCTGAGTGTTTCGAATCGGTTCCAGGCTCCTGGGCCTCTTCTTCCAGCATCCGCTCCGCCGAGCTCCGGTGCAGCGCGGCCGACGCCGGGTCGCCGAGATGGCCGAAGGTGTCGGCGAGCCTGAGGTGCAGCGCAGCCTGCAGCCGGGCGTCCTCGGCCCGCCGGGCCCACTCCACCCCCTCCCGGCAGGTACGCAGCGACTCCTCGGGGCGGCCGGCGTACTCCTGGACCCGGGCCAGTTCGCTCAACGCGCGCGCCCGGGCGGCCACATCGCCGTTCCTGCGGTGCCCGGCGACCGCCGCCCGCCAGTTGCGCAGCGCCTCGCCGTAGCGGCCGGCGTAGGTGTGGGCGGCGGCGATCCGGCCGTACAGGCGGGCGGCGTCCGCGCGCTCGCCCCGGGCGAGCCGCTCGGCCAGGGCCCGGCCGAACCAGTCGGCGGCCCGGTCGAAGTCACCGAGCTCCAGATGGGCGCCTCCCACGGATTCCGTCGCGCGGCCTGTCGCGTAGGAATCGTTCGCCGCCCGGCCGGCGTCCAGCGCGGCCCGGTACCGCGCCAGCGCGTCGGCCGTGCGGCCGGTACGGGCGTCGAGGTCGCCGAGGTTGAGCAGGGCCGCGGCCTGCTCGCGGGGCAGCCTCCGGCGCTCGGCCACGTCGAGAACCAGGTGGTGGATGCCGTAGAGATCGCCGGCGGCGGCCTGGGTGCCGAGGTGGGCCACCATGGCGCGCACCAGCTGGGACATGAGGCGGCGGGCCAGGGTGTCCAGCGTCCCTTCGGCGACCGCGAGGCGGGCCGAGGCCAGCAGGGCCGGCCGACGGACGCGCAGCCAGTCGGCGGCGTCGCGAGGACTGGAGAAGCGCAGGGAACGCGGCGTCCCGAGGAGCTTCTCGCGTGCCTGGGGGCTGTCGGTCTCGGTGATGGCCCTGCAGGACTGGAGCAGCCGTACGGTCCGCTCCAGCATGCGGGCGCGGGCCAGCTGGAGCTCACCGGGCCGTTCGTGGGCCTCGGCGAGTCGCTTCAGCAGGGGGTGCAGGCAGCCGGGCACCTCGTACTGCGGCAACGAGGTCCCCACGGGGTGCAGCAGGCCCACGGAGACGAAGTCGTCCAGGGTGGTACGCGCGCTGCTCACCGTGCAGCCGGCGAGCGCGGAGGCGGTGTGCGGGTCGGCCAGGCCGGCCGGGGCGAGGCTCAGCAGGCGCAGCATCCGGGCGGCGGGGGCGGGCAGCGCGTCGTGGACCAGCCGAAGGACGCGGCCGGTCGCGGTGCCCTCGTCCGTCCCGGCGTACAGGTGCCGGGCGAGGTCGGCGACGGCGGTCTGGGGCCGGGCGGCGAGCCAGCCTCCGGCCAGGACCAGGGCGGCGGGCTCCCCCTGGCACCGCTCGGCCAGGTCCTCCGCGGCCCGCGGGTCGACGGTGACGCGGACCGAGCCGGCGATCCCGGACAGCAGTTCCACGGCGGACTTGGTGTCGAGGCCGCCGAGGGTGCAGGGGCGGACGTCGCAGATGCCGGTCAGCGGGCCCTGGGAGATGGCGACCACCAGGCACTCGGGGTTGTCGGGCAGGAGGGCGTCGACCTGCTCGGCGTCGGCCGCGTCGTCCAGCAGGAGCAGCGTCCGGCGGCCGGCCAGGGCGGTCCGCAGCGCCTCGGCGAGATCCTCCTCGGAGGCGCCCGCCGGGGCGGGCGCCTCGAGCGACTCGAGCAGCTCCCGCGCGGAGCGCTCGACGGGCACGCGCGTGCCGTCGGTCTCGCTGAGCCGTGCACGCAGCACCCCGTCGGGGTAGCGGTCGGCGACCTGGCGGACGAGTTCCTCACCGAGCGTCGTCCGGCCGGATCCGGGCCGGCCGGCGATGAGCAGCACACGGGCGCGGGGGGCCTTGCGGCCGGAGAGGGTGTCGAGTCCGGCGCGCTCGATGTCGGCCCGGAGTTCCTTCAACTCCCGTGTGCGGCCCAGGAACCGGGCCTCCATGGCAGCGTCCGGGGAGAGCCGCACACCGTCCGTGTCCACCGCCTGATCCGTCACGGGCCACACTCCCGTCCCACCGCACGCGCAAGCCCGCCGGGACTCCGGATCGGGCGTTTTCCAGAGCCTAGTTCACGCTCTGCTACGTTCCGTGTGGAGCACGGCGGACGCGTCCCTCGATCGGATCAGCAGATGGTCACATCGCGAGAGGGGTGCTGAGGGCCGGGGTGGTTCAGGCGTCGAACGGACGCGCAGGCCACGGCGCCTCGGCCGGACGCAGCGCGTCGAGCCCGTCCTGCTCCCGCGCGGCGACGAGCGAAAGCACGCCCACCACCAGGCAGTTGTTGTGCAGTTCGCCGGCCAGCACCCCGCGGACCAGGTCCGCGACCGGCACCCGGGCCAGTTCCATGTCCGCCTCTTCGTCCTCGACCTCGAAGCGGTCGCCCTCGGCCTCGGACAGCCCCCGGGCCAGGAAGATCCGTACGGCCTCGTCGCAGCCGCCGGCGGTGGTGTAGACGTCGGTCAGCACCCGCCAGTCCTCGGCCTTGACGTGCGCCTCCTCGTACAGCTCCCGCTGGGCGGCGTGCAGCGGGTTCTCGCCGGGGACGTCGAGCAGACCGGCCGGGATCTCCCACAGCTTGTGGCGCACGGGGTGGCGGTACTGGCGCAGCACCAGGACGCGGTCGGCGGCGTCGAGGGCGAGGACGGCGACGGACCCGGGGTGGACCTGGTAGTCGCGGTGGACCACGGTCCCGTCGGGCATGACCACGTCGTCGGTGCGCACGGAGGTCTTGTTGCCGACGAAGGGCGTCCTGGTCGCCCGGACCTCCCACTCCTCCGGGGTGTCCTTGATGGTCGTTCCGGTCATTGCGGTCCTTCCCAGACGTGCGGGCGTACGGGCGCGCGGCGGCGGCCGGGACGCACCCCGATCGGGGGTTTCGCGCCCCGGCAACCGTACAACTGGTGTGTTACCTCGAGATCTTCCGCTCGACCGCGGCCCTGACGAGGCCCGCGAACAGCGGGTGCGGACGCGTCGGACGCGAGCGCAGCTCCGGGTGCGCCTGGGTCGCGACCAGGTACGGGTGGACCTCGCGCGGGTACTCGACGTACTCGACGAGCTTGCCGTCCGGGGAGGTGCCGGAGAAGACGATGCCGGCCTTCTTCTCCAGCTCCGCGCGGTAGGCGTTGTTCACCTCGTAGCGGTGCCGGTGGCGCTCCTCGACGTACTCCTTGCCGTCGTACACCTCGCGCACGATCGAGCCCTCGGCCAGCTTGGCCGGGTACATGCCGAGCCGCATCGTGCCGCCCATGTCGCCGTCACCGGCGACGATGTCGAGCTGTTCGGCCATGGTGGAGATGACCGGGTGGGAGGTGGCCGGGTCGAACTCGGTGGAGTTGGCGTCGGAGATGCCCGCGAGGTTGCGGGCCGCGTCGATCACGATGCACTGCAGGCCGAGACAGAGGCCGAGCAGCGGGATCCGGTTCTCGCGCGCGTAGCGGATCGCGCCGACCTTGCCGAGCACCCCGCGGTCCCCGAAGCCGCCGGGGATGCAGATGGCGTCGACGTCACCGAGCTGTGCCTGGGCGCCGGACGGGGTCTTGCAGTCGTCGGAGGTGACCCACTTGATCTTCACCCGGGCCCGGTTGGCGAAGCCGCCCGCGCGCAGCGCCTCGGTGACCGAGAGGTAGGCGTCGGGCAGGTCGATGTACTTGCCGACCAGGGCGAGGGTGATCTCGTGGTCGGGGTTGTGGACCCGGTCGAGCAGGTCGTCCCAGGTCGTCCAGTCCACGTCCCGGAAGGGCAGGTCCAGCTTGCGCACGACGTAGGCGTCCAGACCCTCGGTGTGCACGACCTTCGGGATGTCGTAGATCGAGCGGGCGTCGGGGCAGGCGACCACGGCGGCCTCGTCGACGTCGCACATCAGCGAGATCTTCCGCTTGATCGCGGTCGGCACCTCGCGGTCGCAGCGCAGCACGATCGCGTCCGGCTGGATGCCGATGTTGCGCAGCGCCGCGACCGAGTGCTGGGTGGGCTTCGTCTTCAGCTCGCCCGAGGGACCGATGTAGGGCAGGAGCGAGATGTGGACGACGAACACGTTGTCGCGGCCGACCTCGTGCCGCACCTGGCGGACGGTCTCCAGGAACGGCAGCGACTCGATGTCGCCGACCGTGCCGCCGACCTCGGTGATCACGACGTCGACCTCGTCCGTCGCCATGCGGCGGATGCGGTGCTTGATCTCGTTGGTGATGTGCGGGATGACCTGCACGGTGTCGCCCAGGTACTCGCCGCGGCGCTCCTTGGCGATCACGGTGGAGTAGACCTGGCCCGTGGTGACGTTGGCGGAGCCGTCCAGGTCACGGTCGAGGAAGCGCTCGTAGTGCCCGATGTCCAGGTCGGTCTCGGCGCCGTCGTTGGTGACGAAGACCTCACCGTGCTGGAAGGGGTTCATCGTGCCGGGGTCGACGTTGAGATAGGGGTCGAGCTTCTGCATGACGACGCGCAGACCGCGGGCCTTGAGCAGCATGCCGAGGCTGGAGGCCGTCAGACCCTTGCCGAGCGAGGATGCGACACCCCCGGTGACGAAGATGTGCTTGGTCGTCGTGGATTTTGGCATGGCCAAGAGGGGGCTCCCGTGGTCGCGGTCTGAGGGTGCGGGGCGGCCGCCTGCCGGAAAACTCCGACGGCGCCGTCGCTGCGGTTCGGGGGTGCCCTTTTCGGATTTCCCCTCCAAAGAAGGGGCCCACCGGTCCACGGGCTACCAGCGTATCAGCGCCGCGGGACATCGACGTCCGGGCACGCTCCGCACATGCGCGGGCACACGTCCGTGACCTGTCACACGTCTCTCACCCCGTGGTCACCCGTTCGGAGGGGGCGCATTGGCCGGAGCGGCACACAGACCCCCCACGTGCGTCGTATCCTGCTCGGACACCCGCTGCCGAGCCCGGCCGGCCGAACGGCACCACCCCCGCCCGTCACACCGGAACAACGCAAGCTCGTCAGTTCGTTGAGCAACAATGGGCACTTTGCATTCGCGGCTGAGTGACTGCTTTGCTTCATCGCTCAACGACGCATTACGTATCTGACTAACCCCTTGACCGCACCAGCGACAACCCCCTCGTGGGGTGACGTGGCCGTTCGACTGGAGTTGCACGTGGCCGGGCGCATCGAAGACTACGCACTCATCGGAGACATGCAGACCGCCGCCCTGGTCTGCCGGGACGGCACAGTCGACTGGCTGTGCCTGCCCCGCTTCGACTCGCACGCCATCTTCGCCGGCCTGCTGGGCACCGAAGAACACGGCTTCTGGCGGATCGGCCCGGCGCACGCCTCCGACGCCCCGCCGCCGGCTGCGACCCGGCGCGGCTACCGCGGCGACTCGCTGGTCCTGGAGTCCGAGTGGGACACCGGGCGCGGCACGGTCCGGGTGACCGACTTCATGCCCCCGCGCGACGGCGCGCCGCAGCTCATCCGCATCGTGGAGGGCGTCTCGGGCCGCGTGCCGATGCGCTCCACCCTCCGGATGCGTTTCTCCTACGGCCGGGTGGTGCCGTGGGTGCACAAGCACGAGGGGCGCACGGTCGCGGTCGCGGGCCCGGACTCCGTGTGGTTCGACACATCCGCCGACACGTACGGCAAGTCGCTGACGACCTACTCGGACTTCACGGTGGCCCCGGGTGACCGGATCGCCTTCACCCTGTCGTGGCAGCCCTCGCACAAGGAGCCCCCGGCGCTGCCGGAGCCGGAGCATTCGCTGGAGGCGACGGAGGACTTCTGGCGGGAGTGGGTGGAGCACTGCACGTACCACGGCCCCTACCGCGAGGCCGTGGTCCGCTCCCTGATCACGCTGAAGGCGCTCACCTACGCCCCGACCGGCGGCATCGTCGCCGCGCCGACCACCTCCCTGCCGGAGGACATCGGCGGCGTCCGCAACTGGGACTACCGCTACACCTGGCTGCGGGACGCGGCGATCACCCTGTCCTCGCTGCTGCGCACCGGCTATCGCGAGGAGGCCCGCGCCTGGCGCGAGTGGCTGCTGCGCGCGGTGGCGGGCGACCCGGAGAACCTGCAGATCATGTACGGCATCGCCGGTGAGCGCGAGCTCGGCGAGGCGGAGCTGGACTGGCTTCCCGGTTACGAGAACTCGGCCCCGGTCCGGGTGGGCAACGGCGCGGCGCACCAGCTCCAGCTGGATGTGTACGGCGAGGTCACCGAGGCCCTGCACCTGGCCCACATGACGGGCCTGGCCCGCAACGACTACGCGTCCCTGCTCCAGCTGAAGCTGATCCGCTACCTGGAGAAGCACTGGCAGGAGCCGGACGAGGGCATCTGGGAGGTCCGCGGCCCGCGCCGCCACTTCGTGCACTCCAAGGTGATGGCGTGGGTCGCCGTCGACCGCACCATCAAGCTCATCGAGTCCGGCGACGCGCACGGCCCCCTGGAGCAGTGGAAGGGGCTGCGCGACGACATCCACCGGGACGTGTGCGAGAAGGGCTACGACAAGGAACGCAACACGTTCACGCAGTCGTACGGCTCGAAGGAACTGGACGCCTCGCTGCTGCTGATCCCGCAGATGGGTTTCCTGCCGCCGGACGACAAGCGGGTGATCGGCACCATCGAGGCGATCCAGCGCGAGCTGTCCACGCCGGACGGCTTCATCCTGCGCTATCCGACGGAGGGCGCGGACGAGGGCGTCGACGGGCTGCCGGGCGACGAGGGCGCGTTCCTCGCCTGCTCGTTCTGGATGGCCGACGACCTGGCGATGATCGGCCGGGTGGACGAGGCCCGCAGGCTGTTCGAGAAGCTGCTCTCCCTGCGCAACGACCTGGGCCTGCTCGCCGAGGAGTGGGACCCGGTCGGGCAGCGTCAGGTCGGCAACTTCCCGCAGGCCTTCAGCCACGTCCCCCTCATCGACACCGCTCTGCGTCTGACGGCCTCGGGGGCGTACGGGGGCTGAGCCTGTCGGGTGTGGGGTCGGGCGCGGGTCCGGGTTCGCGCCGGCGGTTTCAGCTCGTCGGATCCGATCAGGTCAGCGGCCGTGGTTGCGTCAACTCGTCGTAGACGCTGAGGACCTGGGCCACCGCCTCGTCCTCCGTCGGCCATCCGGCCGCCTGCCGGGCGCCCTTGGCCCGGAGTTCCTCCTGACGTCCGGGGTCGCCGAGCAGCCGTACGACGGCGTCGGCGAGGGCACGCGCGTTGCGGTACGGGACGAGTTCGGCTGCGTCGCCGACGAGTTCGGGGACGCCGCCGGTGTCGGCCGCGACGAGTGGCACGCGCGCGTGGAGGGCCTGCTGGGCGAGGACGGAGCGCCCCTCCCACCGGCTCGGCAGCAGCGCGAGGTCGGCGGCCTCCAGCAGCTCGGTGATGTCGTCGCGTCGTCCGACGAGCCGGACCGGCAGGTCCTCGTCCGTGATCCGGCGCTGGAGTTCACCGCGCAGCGGCCCCTCCCCCGCGACGGCGACCAGCGGCTGGGGGTCGAGGCGGCGCCATCCGTGCGTGGCGTCGAGCAGCGTGTGGTGGCCGCGGTTGCGTTCGAGGGCGCCGACGGCGATCAGCAACGGGCGGCCGATGGCGCCGAGTTCGGCCAGGAGTTTGGGCCGTGACCCGTCCGGGTCGCCCGTCTTCGGGGCGGTGCGCGGCCCGGGGAAGGCGACGGCCGCCAGCCGCGCGTCCCGCGCTCCTGTCCGGCGTGCCCGCTCGACCAGGGCGGAGGTGGTTCCGAGCACCACGGTGGCCGCCCTGACGACCCGTCGCTCCATCAGCCACAGGACGTGCGCACGGGCACCTTCGGCGTGCGGCCGGTCGTGCCAGGTGACGGTCAGCGGGGTGCGCCGCCCGCCGAGGGCGAGCACGGTCCGGAAGGAGGCGTGCAGGCCGTGCGCGTGCACCAGGTCGGCGTCCGCGCACGCCGCCCGCAGCGCGGACACCGAGCCGGGGTCGCTGCTGCGCGGCACGTGCACATGGTCGGCGCCGGCGCCGGTGAAGTCGTAGGTGTGCTCGGCCTCGGTGGGAGCGCACACCGTGACCCGCACGCCCCGCGCGACGAGCCCCGCGGCCAGCGAGCGCACGTGGGCACCGGCCGCGGCGTTGCCGCCGCCCAGCACCTGGACGGTGCGCAGCGGCGACTGGCCGTGCGGTGAGTGGCTGCTCACGGGGGTCACGTGGCCGGGCTCCTGGTTCGGGTCGGGTGGTCCCGAAGAACGTACAGAAGGACCGTGCGGAGAGGATGGACCGCACGGCCTCCTACGCATGCTCGGTCAAGCATGCCAGGAAGCAAGGGAATTCCGGCAACGACCGGATCGACCACCCGCAGCGGAGTGGACGCAAACGCCACCCGTACGAGTGACAAAGTACGTCCTGTCGGCCGACACGGCCCGGTGGACGGCCGGGCGAACTCCGACGCCCTCGAGCCGCCCTTCAGCCGTCCGCGCGGGCCGTCTCCAGTAGTTCCTCCGCGTGGGCGCGGGCCGTCTCCGAGTCCTCCTGGCCGGCCAGCATCCGCGACAGTTCCCGGATCCGGTCCTCTCCTTCGAGTACCTTCACACCGGACCGGGTGACCGTCCCGTCGTGCGTCTTCGCCACCAGCAACTGCCGGTCCGCGAAGGCGGCCACCTGCGGCAGATGGGTGACGACCACGACCTGTGCGCTCTTCGCCAGTTTGGCGAGCCGCCGTCCGATCTCGACGGCCGCCCTGCCGCCGACACCGGCGTCGACCTCGTCGAACAGGTACGTCGGCACCGGGTCCGTCCCGGCGAACACGACCTCCACGGCCAGCATCACGCGCGACAGCTCACCGCCGGACGCGCCCTTGGCGATGGGCCGGGGCGGCGCCCCGGGGTGCGGGGCGAGCAGCAGCTCGACCTCGTCGACGCCCGACGGCCCGTGGGCGACCGTGCGCCCGCCGGCCTCGACACCGTCCGGGTCCTCGGTCTGCCGGATGTCGAACGACACGCGCGCGTGGGGCATGGCGAGGGAGGCCAGCTCCGCGGTGACGGCGGCCGCGAAGCGCTCCGCGGCCTCGGTGCGCGCCTGGGAGAGCGTCTGCGCCAGCCCGCCCAGTTCGGCGCGCAGGCCGTCGCGTTCGGCGATGAGTTGCCCGATCCGCTCGTCGTCGCCCTCCAGGTCCGTGAGGCGCGCCGCGCTCTCCTCGGCCCAGGCCAGCACGGCGGCGATGTCCGGACCGTACTTGCGGGTGAGCCCGGTGAGCGCGGCCCGGCGTTCCTCCACCGCCGCCAGCCGCAGCGGATCGGCGTCCAGGTCGTCCGCGTACCCGGCGAGGTCCCCGGCGACGTCACGCAGCAGGATGCCGACCTCACCGATCCGGTCGGTGAGCGCGGCCAGCGCCGGATCGTGCGCCCGCACGGCCTCCAGGGCCCGCTGGGCGCCCGCGACGAGCGTTCCCGCGTCGACGCCCTCGAGGTCCTCCGGGTTGCCGGCGAGAGCGGCGTGCGCGACGGACGCGGCGGACGCCAGGGCCTCGGCGTGCCCGAGCCTCTCGGCCTCCTCGGCCAGTTCCACGTCCTCTCCGGCCCGGGGCTCCACCGCGGCGATCTCGTCGAGCCCGAAGCGCAGCAGATCGGCCTCCTGGGCCCGTTCACGCGCGCGGGTGGTGATCTCCTCGAGTTCCGTGGCGACGGCCCTCAGCCGCTTGTACGCCTCCGTGTACTTGGCGAGCGGTCCGGCGACCGCGTCCCCCGCGTACCGGTCGAGCGCCTGCCGCTGCCGGGACTGCTTCAGCAGCCCCTGCTGGTCGGTCTGCCCGTGCACGGCCACCAGGTCGTCGGCGAGTTCGGCGAGCAGCCCGACGGGCACGCTCCGCCCGCCGAGGTGCGCCCGGGAGCGCCCCTCGGCGGAGACGGTACGGCTGATCAACAGCGCCCCGTCGTCGAGCTCGGCTCCCGCCTCCCCCGCGCGCGCGGCGGCCGCGGCGCCCTCGGGCACGGTGATCCGCCCCTCGACGACCGCGCTTCTGGCGCCGATCCGCACCAGGGCCGCGTCCGCCCTTCCACCCAGCAGCAGCCCGAGGCTGGTGACCACCATGGTCTTGCCCGCGCCCGTCTCACCGGTGACGGCGGTGAAGCCGGGTGACAGCTCGACCACGGCGTCGTCGATGACTCCGAGCGACCGTATCCGCATCTCCTCCAACACGTCCCAGACCTTACGAGGTTTTCCTCGCCCTGTCCGACGCCACCCCCGCCCGTACGGGAATGCGGAAGGTCTGCACCCCGAGCGGGACCAGGGACGGAGGCGGACGCGCGGGCTAGTGCGGGGCTCCCCGCCATCCCGAGACCGGCAGCGCGAACTTCGCCACCAGCCGGTCCGTGAACGAGGCGTGATGCAGCCGGGCCAGCCGGACCGGGACGGCGCCGCGCCGGACCTCCACCCGCGCGCCGGCCGGCAGTTCCACGGTCCGCCGTCCGTCGCACCACAGCACGCCGGGCGGGACGTGCGGCAGCATTTCCACCGCGAGCACCGAGTCCGGCGAGGTCACCAGTGGCTTGGCGAACAGGGCGTGCGCGCTGATCGGCACCATCAGCAGCGCCTCGACCTCGGGCCACACGACAGGTCCGCCGGCGGAGAACGCGTATGCTGTCGATCCGGTCGGGGTGGCGCACACGATGCCGTCGCAGCCGAAACCGGTCACCGGACGCCCGTCGATCTCCAGCACGACCTCCAGCATCCGCTCGGCGGACACCTTCTGCACGGCCGCCTCGTTCAGCGCCCAGTCCGTGTGCACGATGGTGCCGTTCTTGTGCACGACGACGTCGACGGTCATCCGTTCCTCGACCTCGTACGCCTTGCTCACCACCCGGTCGACGACCTTGTCGAGGTCGTCCCGTTCGGCCTCGGCGAGGAAGCCGACGCTGCCGAGGTTCACGCCGAGCATCGGCACCCCCGAGGCACGGGCGAACTCCGCGCCGCGCAGCAGCGTGCCGTCACCGCCGAGCACGATCAGCAGTTCGCAGTCGTCGAGGCACTCGGGGGTGGCCTCCTTGACGGTCCCCACCTCGTCCGGCAGCGGCAGGTCCCGCGCCTCGGCCTCCAGCACCCGCACCCCCAGCCCGGAAGCCAGCAGTCCTTTGACCACCAGCTCCGCGCTGCGGATGGCCGCGGGGCGGCCGGTGTGGGCGAGCAGGAAAACAGTACGAGCTCGGTTCGGTGTCAACGCGGCCCCTCCGCCACTGCACGGTCGACGTCGGCCGGGTCCAGTTCCAAGGCCCCCGCCCGCAGCCAGAGAAAGTATTCGACGTTCCCCGAGGGTCCGGGCAGCGGACTCGCGGTCACGCCCCTGGCCCCCAGTCCCAGCTCCCAGGCCCTGGCGGCCACTGTCCGCACGGCCTCGGCGCGCAGCTGCGGGCTGCGTACGACGCCGCCGCTGCCCAGCCGCTCCCTGCCCACCTCGAACTGCGGCTTGACCATCATCACCAGGTCGGCGTCCGGCCGCACGCACCGTTTCAGGGCGGGCAGGACCAGCCCGAGCGGGATGAAGGACAGATCCCCCACGACAAGATCCACAGGCTCCCCATCGATTGCCTCGAGCGTCAACTCCCTGACATTCGTACGGTCCTTGACGGTGACGCGTTCATCGTTGCGGAGAGACCAGGCGAGTTGTCCGTATCCGACGTCCACGGCGACCACGTGGGCGGCCCCGGCCCGGAGCAGGACGTCGGTGAAACCCCCGGTCGAGGCACCGGCGTCCAGCGCCCGCCGTCCCGGGACGACCAGACCCTGCGGCACGAACGCCTCGAACGCGCCGGCGAGCTTGTGGCCGCCGCGCGACACGTAGTCCGGGTCGCCGGCGTCCTCGGCGACGAGGATCGCGGCGGCGGTCTCCACCTGGGTGGCGGGCTTGGTCGCGACGGTCTTGCCGACACTGACCCGCCCGGCGGCGATCAGCTGGCCGGCGTGCTCACGCGACCGGGCGAGCTTCCGGCGGACCAGCTCCGCGTCGAGACGGCGGCGTGCGACTCCTGCCACGTTCGGTTCAGCTCCCCTGTCGGTACGTAGGTGCGGGAGGGGGCCCCGGAGGTTCCGGGCGGGCGTCGAGCGCGGTGAGCGCGTCGCGCAGCCCCCGGTGCACATCTTCGTACACCTCGACATGGCCGTCCGTGGTGAGGTGGTCGGCATCGGCCAGCCGCTCCAGCCGCGCGTCCACCTCGGCGTTGCCGGTGGGGGCGCGGGGGACGTTCAGGGGCGCGGGGGCGGCGGGGGCGTATCCGGGCGCGGCCCGGAGGACGTCGTCGGCCGTCGGTGCGGCGTGCTCCGCCTGCGGGGGCGGCTGCGGCGCGCTCCCCGGCGGGGGTACTGCGTCGTTCATGCCCCGACGCTACCGCGAACCGTTGGGGTACCGTCGTCCGCGATGGCCACGATCGAGGAGTGCCGTGCCGCACTCGACAAACTGTCCGACTCCGTACAGCGTGCCGAGGGCGACGTGCGCACGGCGGCGGCGATGGACCGCTCGGTCAGCTGTCACATCACCGACCTGGACGTGACCTTCGCCGGCCGGCTCACCGGCGGGCGGATCGAGGTGCACGACACGCTGGAGGGCCCTCCGCGCGAGCGGGCGCAGATCCGGCTCGCCATGCGGGGGGACGACCTGCTGGCCCTGGTCGACGGCGAGCTGCACTTCGCCAGGGCCTGGGGATCGGGCCGGGTGAGACTGGAGGCCGGTCTGCGCGACCTGTTCCGTCTCAGGAAGCTTCTCTAGCGCCCACCGCGGCCGCGGCCTGCTCGCCCGGGTTCTGCCTGCCGGTGTCCCGCTTCGCCGCGGTCCGCGCTTTGCGGGCGGCCGGCACGATCAGGGGCGTCCCCGTCTCGGGGTCGTCGATGACCTGGCAGCTCAGGCCGAAGACCTGCTCGACCAGCCCGGCGGTGACGATCTCCTTCGGCGCGCCCTGCGCGATGACCTTCCCGTCGCGCAGCGCGATGAGGTGGGTGGCGTAGCGGGCGGCGTGGTTGAGGTCGTGCAGGACGGCGACGAGGGTGCGGCCCTGCTCCTCGTGCAGTTCCGCGCACAGGTCCAGTACGTCGATCTGGTGCTGGATGTCGAGATAGGTCGTCGGCTCGTCGAGCAGCAGCAGCGGGGTCTCCTGGGCGAGCGCCATGGCGATCCACACGCGCTGCCGCTGCCCGCCGGAGAGTTCGTCGACATGCCGTTCCCCCAGGTCCGCGATGCCGGTCCGGGCCATCGCCTCCTGGACGACCCGCTCGTCCTCGGTGGACCACTGGCGCAGGATGCCCTGATGCGGGTACCGGCCGCGCCCCACCAGGTCGGCGACCGTGATCCCGTCGGGCGCGATCGAGGACTGGGGCAGCAGTCCGAGGGTGCGGGCGACCTTCTTCGCGGGCATCGACTGGATGACCTGACCGTCCAGCAGCACCCGCCCCCGGCTGGGCTTCAGCATCCGTGACAGCGCCCGCAGGAGTGTCGACTTGCCGCAGGCGTTCGGACCGACGATCACGGTGAAGGAGTTGTCCGGTATCTCCACCGACAACTGCTCGGCGATGACCCGCTGGTCGTAGGCGAGGGTGACGTCCTCTGCGGACAGTCGGTTCACGGTGCTCCTTCGGTTGTTCGGCCCGCCGGTCTGCGGGTCGGCCGGTCCGTCGGCCGGTCCGTGGACGGTTCGCGTCATATCCGGCCCGCCCTGCGCTCGGTGACCAGCAGCCAGAGCAGGTAGACACCGCCGAGCACACCGGTGACCACGCCCACGGGCAACTGCTCGGCGCCGAAGGCCCGCTGCGAGACCCAGTCGGCGCTCACCAGCAGGGCTGCGCCCATGCACATCGACGGCATGAGGTTCGGCCCGGGCGAGCGGGTCAGACGCCGGGCGAGCTGCGGCGCGGTGAGCGCGACGAAGCCGACCGGCCCGGAGGCCGCAGTCGCCGAAGCGGTGAGCAGGACCGCGGACAGCATCAGCACCATCCGTACGCGCTCCACCCGGACTCCGAGGGCGTACGACACGTCGTCGCCCATCTCCATCATCCTGAGCCCGCGGGAGTGGGCGAGGACCAGCGGTACGAGGACGGCGCACAGCGCGAGCAGGGGCCGGACCTGGTCCCAGTCACGGCCGTCGAGGGAACCGGTCATCCAGACGACCGCCCGGGCCGCGTCCACGATGTCGGACTTGGTGAGCAGGTAGCCGTTGACCGCGGTGACGATCGCGGAGACACCGATACCGACCAGGACCAGCCGGTATCCGTGCACCCCCCGCTTCCAGGCGAGCGCGTAGAGGGCGAACCCGGTCACCAGTCCGCCCGCCAGGGCGCCGAGGGCGACCTGCTGGGCCGTTCCGGAGAACAGCACGATCACCACGAGCGCACCGGCCGTGGCGCCCTGGCCCAGGCCGAGGATGTCCGGGCTGCCCAGCGGATTGCGGGAGACGGACTGGAACAGCGCGCCGGCGAGACCGAGCGAGGCGCCGGCGAGGAGCCCCACCAGGACCCGCGGCAGCCGCAGTTCGGTGACGATGAACTCCTGGCCCGGGTCACCCTCGCTCAGCAGGGTCCGGACCACGTCGGCGGCGGGTATCGGGAAGTCCCCGGTGCCGATCAGCACCACGCTCGCGGTGAGCGCCACGAGCAGCAGCAGCACTCCGACGACGAGGGCGCGCGCGTCCACCCGGAGCGAGAGGCCGCCCGGGGTGCGCACAGCACGGTTGGTCTTCACAGCTGGGCCGTCCTCCGGCGTCGTACGAGATAGATGAACACCGGGCCGCCGATGATCGCGGTGACGATGCCGACCTGGAGCTCCGCGGGCCGGGCCAGGACGCGGCCGATGACATCGGCGCCGAGCAGCAGCACGGGCGACAGGAGCGCCGCGTACGGCAGGATCCAGCGCAGGTCGGGTCCGGTGAACGAGCGTACGGCGTGCGGCACCATCAGGCCGACGAAGGCGATCGGCCCGCAGGCGGCCGTCGCGGCCCCGCACAGCAGCGTCGCGGCGAGCATGGCCGTCCCTCGCGTGCGGTTCAGGTTGGCGCCGAGGGCCCTGGCCGTGTCGTCGCCCATGGCCATGGCGTTCAGCGGCCGGGCGAGCAGCAGCGCCAGCACGAAGCCGAGCAGCAGGAACGGCAGCACCTGCTGGATGGCCGCACTGTTCGCCGAGGCCAGCGATCCGACCGTCCAGAAGCGCATCCTGCCCAGGGCCGCCTCGTCGAGGATCATGACCGCTTGGAGATAGCCGAACAGCGCGGCGGTGATCGCGGTGCCGGCGAGCACCAGGCGCACGGGGGTCGCGCCCCGGCTGCCGCCGAGGAACCACACCAGCGCCCCGACCGCCGCGGCTCCGAAGAACGCGAACCACACATAACCGGAGGGCGAGGTGACGCCGAAGAAGGTGATGGCCGTGACGACGGCCGCGGACGCGCCCGCGTTGATGCCGAGCAGTCCCGGATCGGCCAGCGGATTACGGGTCAGGGCCTGGAGCACCGCTCCCGCCAGACCGAGCGCGGCACCGGCCAGCGCACCGAGGACGGTGCGTGACAACCGGTCGGCGACGACCGCGTCGCCGTAGCTGCCCGAATCCTCGAACAGGCCGTGCCAGACCTGTTGCAGGGACAGGTCCTTCGCCCCGATCGCGAGACTCGCCACGGCTACGGCCGCCAGGATCACGGCGGAGAGGAGCAGACCCAGGACACGGAGCAGCGCCCGGCGGTTCGGATGCGCGGGGGCGGTCTCCGCGCGCTGTTCAGGGGGACTCTCGACCAACACGCAGTTAGGTTAGCCTACCCTCCTATTCGATCACGATTCCCGGATTCCCAGGCCCCCGGGCCGGCCTCCGGGGCCGGCACCCCTCACAGCTCCAGCCGTGCCAGCGCCTTCCCGCCGTCCAGCTCGCACACGCCGTCACCCGCCGCTGTCCACGCCGCCGCGCACAGCGCCCGCAGACCGTCCTCAGCCGTTCCCTCCCCGTCCAGCTCCAGGTACTCGCCGGCTGCCGTGGCCGTCCAGCCACCGCACCGGAACCCACCGCCGTCCACCGCGACGACCTCCGGCTGCCCGGTGAGCATGCCGCGCAGATCGGCGTCGACGAAGGTGGGCCGGTGCTGCGGCGGCGCGGCCAGCAGCTGCGCCCCGTCGGTCACACCCGTGAGCACCAGCAGTGAGTCGACACCACCGTTGAACGCGCCCTCGATGTCCGTGTCCAGCCGGTCGCCCACCACCAGCGGCCGCTCGGCGCCCGTCCGCAGGATCGTCTCGCGGTGCATCGGCGGCAGCGGCTTGCCCGCCACCTGCGGCTCGGCGCCGGTGGCGATCCGCACGACCTCCACCGCCGCCCCGTTGCCCGGTGCGATGCCCCGGCCGCTGGGAATCGTCAGATCCGTGTTGGACGCGAACCACGGCACCCCGCGCGCGATCGCGTAACTCGCCTCCGCGAACCGGCCCCACGGGAAGTCGGGCCCGCCGTACCCCTGCACCACCGCCGCCGGGTCGTCGTCCGCCGACTCCACCGGCGTCAGCCCGCGCTCGCTCAGCGCCACCCGCAGGCCCTCTCCGCCGATCACCAGCACCCTGGCCCCCGGCGGCATCTGCTCGCTCACCAGCCGCGCGACCGCCTGCGCCGACGTGATCACATCGCCGGCCTCCGTCGGTATCCCCAGTTCCGTCAGATGCGCGGCGACGGTGTCCGGCGTGCGCAGGGCGTTGTTCGTCACGTACGCCAGGTGCATGCCCCCGGCGCGGGCCGTGGCCAGCGACGCGGCCGCGTGGACGATCGCCTTCCCTCCCGCGTACACCACACCGTCGAGATCGAGCAGCGCCGTGTCGTACGCCTCGCTCAGGGCCTGCCCACTGCCCTCGGGCCTCGTCCTGACGCTCCGGCTCATGGTGCATCGCTCCTCGTTCGACGGCTTTCCCCGATCATCCCCCATGCCACTGCCCCCCGTACGATGCCTGGATGAAGACTGCAGGTCCCTCGGAAGCGAAGGCGCGCCGAGGCCTGGAACTCACCCCGTTCCAAGGCCTTCGTTACGACCCCGACCGGGTCGGCAGCCTGGCCGCCGTGACATCCCCGCCGTACGACGTCGTCGTCCGCCCCGACGGTCTGCATCACCTGCAGTCCGCGGACCCGTACAACATCGTCCGGCTGATCCTGCCCGAGGCCGGTACCCCGGAGGCCCGCAACGCCCAGGCCGCCGACACGCTGAACCGCTGGCGGGCCGAGGGCGTCCTGACCACGGACCCCCTACCCGGCTTCTACGTCTACGAACAGCGCGACGGCGACGGCCTGCTGCAACGCGGAATCATCGGCACCCTGCGCGTGTCGGACCCCGACGAGCAACTGGTCCTGCCGCACGAGGACGTCATGCCGCACATCGTCGCCGACCGGGCGGCCCTGATGCTGGCCACCTCGGCGAACCTCGAGCCCCTGCTGCTGACCTACCCCGGCGACGGCTCGACAGCCGCCACCGCCGACCTGATCGAGCGCACGGCCAAGATGCCCCCCGTCCTCGCGACCACCACGGAGGACGGCTTCCACCACCGCCTGTGGTCCCTCACCGACCCCGAGGACCTGGCGACCGTCCGGACCGACCTGGCCGGCCAGCAGGCGCTCATCGCCGACGGCCACCACCGCTGGGCCACCTACCGCCGCCTGCGCGCGCAGCACCCCTCCCCCAGCCCCTGGGACCACGGCCTGGTGCTCCTCGTCGACACCACCCGCTACCCGCTGCGCGTCCGCGCCATCCACCGCCTGCTGCACGGCCTGCCCGTCGCGGACGCGTTGGCCGCCCTCCACGGCCTGTTCCGGGTCCGCCGCGTGGACGCCGCGCTGCCGCAGGCCATGGAGGCACTGGCCGAGGCCGCGTGCACGGGCAACGCGTTCCTCCTGGCCGGCGACGGCGCCTTCCACCTCGTCGACCGCCCGGACCCGGATCTGCTGGCCCGTACGGTCCCCACCGACCGTCCGGAGGCCTGGCGCACCCTGGACGCGACGGTCCTGCACTCCACGCTCCTGGACCAGGTGTGGCACATCCCCGAGGACTCCCCGGCCCACATCGCCTACATCCACGACACGGCCGCGACCGTCGAGAAGGCGGAACGCGACGGCGGTACGGCGGTGCTGATGCATCCGGTCCGCGAGGAGGTCGTCCGCGACCTCGCCCGCCAGGGCGTGACGATGCCCCGCAAGTCGACGTCCTTCGGACCCAAGCCGGCATCGGGCCTGGTGCTACGCGCGTTCGACGGCTGACGCCTCGCTGGAGACACACGAAGGGGCGGGATTCCCGGTCCACCGGCCGGGAATTCCGCCCCTTCGTCGCATCCGACGTCCAGCCGTTCCGTCGTTCAGGCGTCAGTCCTTGTCGACGTCGGTCTCGGCCCTTTCGGTCCCGGACTCTTCGGCGTCGCCCTCGTCCGTTTCGTCGTCCGTTTCGTCGTCCAGATCCGCGTGCACGTCCTCGGCCCCTGCCTCGTCGACCGAGGTGTCGGATCCGGCATCGGCTTCGTCATGCTCGTCGAGCGCGTCCATGAACTCCACGCCGTCCATCTCGGCCAGCCGGTCCGACGCGTCGGTACTGCCGTCCCGGTCGGCCTCCACGGCCTTCGCGAACCACTCCCGTGCCTCACCCGCCCGTCCGGCGGCGAGAAGCGCGTCGGCGTACGCGTACCGCAGCCGCGCCGTCCACGGCTGCACGGACTGGGACGCCAGCTCGGAGCTCTGGAGCGTCACGATGGCGGCGTCCAGCTGCCCCATGTCGCGCCGCGCACCGGCCGCGACGAGCCGCATCTCCACCTGCCCGGCCTTGTCCAGCTTCTGCACCTCGGGCGCGCCGGCCATGTCCAGTGCCTTCTCCGGCCGCCCGAGCCCACGCTCGCAGTCGGCCATGAGGGGCCACAGCTCCGTGGTGCCGGTCATCCGCCGCGCCGCCCGGAACTCGGCCAGTGCCTCGGAGTACTTCTGACTGGCGTACGCGGCGAACCCGGCGGCCTCCCGTACGGCTGCGACGCGCGACGCCAGCCGCAGCGCCACCTTGGAATAGCCGTACGCGCCCTCGGGGTCCTCGTCGATCAGCCGGGCGACCATCACGAGGTTCTTGGCGACATCCTCCGCGAGCGTCTTGGGCAGGCTCTGCAGCTCCTGTCGTACGTCCTTGTCGATCTCCTCGCCCGTGACGTCCTCGGGGATCGGCAGCCGCTTGATCGGTTCCCGGTCCCGCTCCCGCTCCTCACGGAACCGGCCGCCGCCCTGCCGGTCGTCACGCCCACGGAACCCGCCGGGCCGCCCGCCCCGGTCGTCACGGCCACGGAAGCCACCGCGTTCACCGCCACGGTTGTCGTCGCGTCCTCGGTAACCACCGCGCTCGCCACCACGGCTGTCCTCACGACGGAATCCGCCACGGTCACCACCACGGCTGTCCTCACGACGGAACCCACCGCGGTCACCACCACGGCTGTCCTCACGGCCACGGAAACCGCCCCGCTCACCACGGTCGTCACCACGCCGGTCATCGCGGCGATCGTCACGACGTCCGTAGCCACGATTGTCGTCGCGCCCCGGGTAACCACCGCGCTCGCCACCACGGCTGTCGTCACCACGTCGGTCATCCCGCCGATCGTCACGACGGAACCCGCCACGGTCACCACCACGGCTGTCCTCACGACGGAAACCGCCACGGTCACCACCACGGCTGTCCTCACGGCCACGGAAACCGCCCCGCTCACCACGGTCGTCACCACGCCGGTCATCGCGGCGATCGTCACGACGTCCGTAGCCACGATTGTCGTCGCGCCCCGAGTAACCACCGCGCTCGCCACCACGGCTGTCGTCACCACGTCGGTCATCCCGCCGATCGTCACGACGGAACCCGCCACGGTCACCACCACGGCTGTCCTCACGACGGAACCCGCCACGGTCACCACCACGGCTGTCCTCACGACGGAACCCGCCACGGTCACCACCACGGCTGTCCTCACGACGGAACCCGCCGCGGTCACCACCACGGCTGTCCTCACGACGGAACCCGCCGCGGTCACCACCACGGCTGTCCTCACGACGGAACCCGCCGCGGTCACCACCACGGCTGTCCTCACGACGGAACCCGCCACGGTCACCACCACGGCTGTCGTCGCGTCCCCGGTAACCACCGCGCTCGCCACCACGGCTGTCGTCACCACGCCGGTCATCCCGCCGATCGTCACGACGTCCGTGTCCCCGATCGTCATCACGGCGGAAGCCGGAACGCTCACGTCCACCGTCAGGGCGATCGTCCCTACGCTCGTCCCTGCCCCGGTAACCGCCGCGCTCGCCGCCCCGGTTGTCACCGCGATTGTCGTCCCGACCACGGAACCCGCCACGCTCCGGCCGACCGGCACCTCGGTCGTCGCGACGGTCGTCCCGACGGAACCCACGGTCGCCGTCGCTGGGTCGTCGTGGGCCGGCGCCCCGCTGGTTACCTCGGTCCGAACGATCACCACTGTCCCGTCGCCGCTGGTCGCGCTCCGGTCGGTCGTCGGGAGAGTTGGGGGACATGGGTGACTCCTGTCTTCGGTACCGCAAGCATCCTCGCGCAGCCGGATATCCGGCGCGCTCCAGAAAATACAAAAGGACCCCTGGTCCCAGCTGAACGCTGGTGACCAGAGGTCCTTCCAAAGATTGTTCGGCGGCGTCCTACTCTCCCACAGGGTCCCCCCTGCAGTACCATCGGCGCTGTAAGGCTTAGCTTCCGGGTTCGGAATGTAACCGGGCGTTTCCCCTACGCTATGACCACCGAAACACTATGAAACAGACAACCGCACCGCACCCCGCCGGCACACCGACGGAATACGGGGTTGTTCGTGGTTTCAGAACCAACACAGTGGACGCGAGCAACTGAGGACAAGCCCTCGGCCTATTAGTACCGGTCAACTCCACACGTTACCGTGCTTCCATATCCGGCCTATCAACCCAGTC
>NZ_JAPJDM010000014.1:156533-216911 GCF_026242095.1 Streptomyces sp. NEAU-W12 | reverse complement strand
GGTGACGGGGTGACGGGGTTCGTCAAGCCGGAGCGGGTCGGCGGCCGGCACCGTCTGGGTCCTGCCGGGGCCGGGATGCCGGGGCCCCGGCGCGTGTGCATGTGAACAGCGCGAACAGCGCGAACAGGGTGCGGGTGGACTCAGCCGCACTGGCAGGGGCTGCCCGACTGGCAGCCGCAGCCGCAGCCCGAGCCGCAGCCGCACGCGGCGATCAGGGGCAGGCTCCTGATCTCGGCCGGCTGCTCGGTCTCGCGCTCCCGCGTGGGATCGGGCGTCGTTCCGGTGGAGCCGGCGGAGCCGGGAGAATCGGCCATGGGTCCCTCCTCGAGGACTGGTGCCTGTGCCCATTGGACGCCCGCTCCACTGGGCGCATCAACGGCGCATCAACGGCGCATTGGTACTTGCGCACGCCCCTGGCCGATTCCCCTCCTGCCCGTGCCGTTCGTGATGCCCGTGCCGTCCATGCCGTCCGGTCAGGCGTCCTTCGCCGGCGCGGCCGGGATGTCGGCCTGGATGTCGGGCTGGATGTCCGACTGGATCTCGTCCGCGTGCTCGCCGGTGACCAGGTAGACGACCCGCTTGGCGACCGAGACCGCGTGGTCGGCGTAGCGCTCGTAGTAGCGGCCCAGCAGCGTCACGTCCACGGCCGTCTCGATGCCGTGCTTCCAGCGGTCGTCCATCAGGTGCTGGAAGAGCGTGCGGTGCAGCAGGTCCATCTCGTCGTCGTCCTGCTCCAGCTGGAGCGCCAGGTCGACGTCCTTGGTGATGATCACCTCGGCCGCCTTGGCCATCAGGCGCTGGGCGAGCTGGCCCATCTCCAGGATGGTCGCGTGCAGGTCGCGCGGAACGGCACGCTCCGGGTACCGCAGTCGCGCGAGCTTCGCCACGTGCTGTGCCAGGTCGCCGGAGCGCTCCAGGTCGGCCGACATCCGCAGTGAGGTGACGACGATCCGCAGGTCGGTCGCCACCGGCTGCTGGCGCGCCAGCAGGGCTATGGCCAGGGCCTCCAGCTCGTGCTGGAGCTCGTCGACCTTCTGGTCGGCCTCGATCACGCTCTCGGCCAGCTTCAGATCGGCGTCGAGGATGGCCGTCGTGGCGCGCCCGATCGCCGACCCGACCAGTCGGGCCATCTCCACCAGACCGTCGCCGATCGAATCCAGTTCCTCGTGGTACGCGTCCCGCATCAGGGTTCCTCTCCTGCGTCCGAAGGGGTTTGGGGAGCCGGGGCTCCCGTGGGGTTTCGGGGCGTCTGCCCCGCCGCGTGGCCGACAGCGCGAACCCCGCGCGACCGACGGTGCGAACTCCACGCTTTCACGTTCTGTCTCCTACGCGTCCGAATCCGGCCCCTCACATGAATCATCCCTGGCTCCAAGGTGAACTCTGGGCGACGAGTGTTCGAGCTTGTCGTCCTGTGGCTGTGGTCACCGGTCGGCGCATGCCTAACCTGGACACATGGACGTGAACGCGGCGGTCGCCGCAGTGGCGGCGATCGCCGGAGTGCTCACCGGTGTCATCGCCATGCTGGCGTTCCGCTTCAGCGAGCGCGAACAGCGGCGCCCCACACGTTCCTCGCTGCACACGGACCCGGTGCTGCCCCCCGGCGTGGACACGGTGCTGTCCGTACTGCGCTCCTCCGCCGTCGTCCTGGACGAGGCGGACGGCGTGGTCAAGGCCAGCTCCGCCGCGTACGCCCTCGGGCTGGTCCGCGGCGGCAAGCTCGCCGTGGACCCCATGCTGCAGATGGCCCGCGACACCCGGCGCGACGGCGAGATACGGCAGGTCGAACTGGACCTGCCCCGCCGCGGCACCGGACGCGGCGAGGCCCTCGCCGTCTCCGCGCGGGTGGCCCCCCTCGGCTCCCGGCTCGTCCTGCTGCTCGTGGAGGACCTCACCGAGGCCCGCCGCATAGAAGCGGTACGGCGCGACTTCGTCGCCAACGTCAGCCATGAGCTGAAGACTCCGGTCGGCGCGCTCTCCCTGCTCTCCGAAGCCGTCATGGATGCCTCCGACGACCCCCAGGCCGTCGAGCGCTTCGCCGGCCGCATGCAGGGCGAGGCCACCCGCCTCACCAACCTGGTGCAGGAACTCATCGACCTTTCCCGGGTCCAGAACGACGACCCGCTCGAGGACGCCGAACCCGTCCGGGTGGAGGACCTCGTCGCGGAGGCCGTCGACCGCTGCGGGCACGCGGCGGGCGCCAAACAGATCACCATGGCCTCGAACGTGTGGATGCCCGAAGGCGCCGATCAGGGCGAGTCCGGGCGCACGGCGGAGTCGACCGCCACCGGTGACCTGCGCATCTGGGGCAACCGGGGCCAGCTCGCCGCCGCCCTCGGCAACCTCGTCGAGAACGCCGTCAACTACTCACCCGCCCGTACACGTGTCGGCATAGCGGCCCGCAGGGTCGGCCAGCCGGGCGGGGACATGATCGAGATCGCCGTGACCGACCAGGGCATCGGCATCTCGGAGAAGGAGAGGGAGCGCGTCTTCGAGCGCTTCTACCGTGTCGACCCGGCCCGCTCCCGGGCCACGGGCGGTACGGGTCTCGGCCTCGCGATCGTGAAACACGTGGCTGCCTCGCACGGCGGGGAAGTCACCGTGTGGAGCGCCGAAGGCCAGGGCTCCACCTTCACCCTGCGGCTTCCCGAGGCCCCCGCCCGCGACCGCACACCCCAGCCGTCCCACCAGGACGAACCCGAAGGTCTCAACGGCGAGACCGGACGGGCCACCTCCTCCCCCCACTCCACCGATTCATCCGCGTACGAAACGCTTCCCTCCCCGGAGGTCCTTCCGTGACCCGAGTGCTCGTCGTCGAGGACGAGGAGTCCTTCTCCGACGCCCTGTCGTACATGCTCCGCAAGGAGGGTTTCGAGGTCGCCGTGGCGGCCACCGGGCCCGACGGCCTCGACGAGTTCGAGCGCAACGGCGCAGACCTCGTCCTCCTCGACCTGATGCTGCCCGGCCTGCCGGGCACCGAGGTGTGCCGTCAGCTGCGTGGCCGTTCCAACGTCCCCGTCATCATGGTGACCGCCAAGGACAGCGAGATCGACAAGGTGGTGGGCCTGGAGATAGGGGCCGACGACTACGTCACCAAGCCGTTCTCCTCGCGCGAGCTGGTCGCCCGTATCCGCGCCGTGCTGCGCCGCAGGGGCGAGCCCGAGGAGGTCGCCCCCGCCGCCCTGGAGGCCGGTCCCGTCCGCATGGACGTCGACCGGCACGTGGTCACCGTGAGCGGCACCAAGGTCGACCTGCCCCTGAAGGAGTTCGACCTGCTGGAGATGCTGCTGCGCAACGCCGGGCGCG
The DNA here is from genome assembly GCF_026242095.1 of Streptomyces sp. NEAU-W12. Classification (NCBI taxonomy): domain Bacteria; kingdom Bacillati; phylum Actinomycetota; class Actinomycetes; order Kitasatosporales; family Streptomycetaceae; genus Streptomyces; species Streptomyces sp. NEAU-W12. Next base: position 213,608 of record NZ_JAPJDM010000014.1, on the reverse strand, counting down.
TGCTGACCCGGATGCAGCTCATCGACCGGGTCTGGGGCGCCGACTACGTGGGCGACACCAAGACCCTCGACGTCCACGTCAAGCGGCTGCGCGCCAAGATCGAGCCGGACCCGGGCGCGCCGCGCTACCTGGTGACGGTCCGCGGGCTCGGCTACAAGTTCGAGCCGTAGCCGGACCCCGGGTGCCGGGCTGTCGTCCGGCATCCGGCACTCGGTCACTGAACACGACGGTGGGCGGGACCCCTGCGCAGGGGTCCCGCCCACCGTCGTGTTCAGTGCGTGTTCAGTGGGTGCGCGTCCGCGCGCTGCCGTTGCTGCTGCTGCTCAGTTTCCGGCAGGCTGGCTGGCCGAGGCGGCGTCGGTCGGGGTGCCCTCGGGGACGTCCGTCGAGTCGGTGGAGCCCTCGGGCTCCTCGGCCCCGTCGGTTCCGCCCGGCGATTCCGCGGCCTCGCCGGGCGCCTCGCCGGTCCCTTCCGGCGATGCCTCGGCCGAGGCATCCGGCGCGGTCGGGATGTTGCTCGGACCCCAGTCGCTGAAGAAGCCCTCGGCCGGGTAGACGAGCGCGCGCAGGCTCACGTCACCGGTCTCGCTGAAGGTGAACGTGACCGGCTGCGCGTTGCCGTCCTGGACGGCCTCACGGCTGCTGGACAGCACGGCCGAGGCGTTGCCCGCGCCGCCGAGGATGAGCCGGCCGCCGGCCGGGACGGTCAGGCTGCCGCCCTCGGCGGGGGAGAGCTCGGCGCTCTTGCCGGTTCCGGGAAGGGTGACCGACTCCAGCGTCTGGTCCGTGCGGCCCTCGTTGAACAGGGTCGCGGCGACGACGGCCGGGCCCGTGGACTCGCGGTCCGGCTGGGTGACGACGATGGCGTTCTGGATCTTGATAGCGCCGACGGTCGTCGAGGCGTTGTCCGGCTGGATCTGCAAGCTCTGGGCATTGTTGCCGGCCGCGCACGCGGAGAGCGGGGCGATCGAGAAAGCGATGGCGGCGGCGGCGATGGCGCCGCGTCGAAGGCTGCTGCTCACGGCGGCGGCAACTCCTTGACTCGAGCGAGCGGTGGCGACCGGTCAGCCGCCCTGAGTGTCTGTCAGTCGCTGCCAGTGCGTGTCTGCCAGCGGCCTCAGGTTATCGAGCCGCTCCCGTACGCCTGCACCCGACCCTCCCTGCGGCGTCCAGTGTTCACCCCGGATCGCCCCGGAGCACCCCGGACGGCGCGCACGGGCGCCGTCGGCCCGGGCGGTCCCCGGGCGGGAGGCCCGGTGGGGATGAACGAGCGCGGTCCGCGTGTGATGTCCGCTGTGATGTCCGCGCGTGATGCCTGTCACTGACTCGGGTAAGTGACTCGCGGGTTACCTCGACCGGATGCTCCTCCGGCATTCACATAAGTGCGGCCGGGCGTCCGCACCCCCGGTGCGGCACATATTTCGTGAAGGAATGCGGGCCGGGCCGGAAAATGCGGCAGGTGGTCGGGAAATTGATCACCGGCAGCACGTCCCCGGGCCGTGTGATCAATTTCGGATTCGACCGGAACCCCGCCGCTCGCACCGAACGGAGTAGCGGAACTCGAGCACTTGGAGCCAGACATATGGGGACGTATGGGTGTCAGTGGAGGGCTCGGGATGTGTGTAACGTACGCGTTTCGCTCGCCCCGGAGAGCCCCCCCGACCTGCGAATACCTGCTTCAGTTCGGCGGTCGAAGCACGTTCCTGATGCTGTTGTCAAGCCCCGAGAATGGCCCTGACCTGCGAAAACGTCATTCAGAACGCGCTGTATCCGTGTTACCCTTGATAGCCACGGAAGGGGTACCTGTCACATGACGTTCAAGGTTGGCGACACCGTGGTCTATCCCCATCACGGGGCCGCGCTGATCGAGGCTATCGAAACTCGCCAGATCAAAGGCGTGGACAAGACCTACTTGGTGCTGAAGGTCGCCCAGGGCGACCTGACGGTACGTGTGCCAGCGGACAATGCGGAGTTCGTCGGCGTGCGTGATGTGGTCGGTCAGGACGGGCTGGACCGGGTCTTCGAGGTGCTGCGCGCGCCGTACGCCGAGGAGCCCACGAACTGGTCCCGTCGCTACAAGGCAAACCTGGAGAAGCTCGCCTCGGGCGATGTCATCAAGGTCGCGGAAGTCGTGCGTGACCTGTGGCGTCGTGAGCGTGAGCGCGGACTCTCCGCCGGTGAGAAGCGGATGCTCGCCAAGGCGCGCCAGATTCTGGTCAGCGAGCTCGCCCTCGCGGAGAAGACCAACGAGGACAAGGCCGAAGCTCTCCTCGACGAGGTTCTCGCCTCCTGAGGCGACGAAGGCAGCAGGCAGGGCACGGACGGAGCTTCGTCGCCCGGTGCTCGGTCGCACACCGAAATCCCACGTGCGCTCCGAGGGCCAGCACACCGAAATGCCGCGGTGCCCGATGACGTTGGTCAAGTCGCCGGGCGCTGCGGCATGTTCGTACCCGGACACCGTCCGTATGCCGCACCGCCCGGCCCGTACGCTTCGCACCCGCCGCGTTTCCCCGCACTGTGCCGACTCCGGGCGGCCGGCCCGACCGAAGTCACGGAAGGGGCTGGTCAGGGCGGTAAGCCCGGCACTACCCCCGCTCCAGGAGCAAGGGTTACGCCCAGGCCATACCCACCCGGCCCGAGCACACAAACCTGACAGGAACCGATGTCTGACGCTCCCCTCCCGCAGCCGCCGGCACAGCCCGTGTCCGGCCGTCCGACCGCCCGCACGGCGGCCGTGATCCCGGCCGCCGGCCGGGGCGTGCGCCTCGGGCCGGGCGCCCCCAAGGCGCTCCGCACCCTGGGCGGCACGCCCATGCTCATCCACGCGATCCGTGCGATGGCCGATTCCCGCGCCGTCTCCCTGGTCGTCGTCGTGGCCCCGCCCGAAGGCGCCGCGGAGGTCAGGACGCTGCTCGACGCGCACGCGCTGCCCGACCGCACCGATTTCGTCGTCGTCCCCGGCGGCCGGACCCGTCAGGAGTCCGTGAAACTCGGCCTCGACGCGCTGCCGCCCGGTTTCGACATCGTCCTGGTGCACGACGCGGCCCGCCCGCTGGTCCCCGTCGACACCGTGGACGCCGTCGTCGAGGCCGTCCGTGACGGCGCCCCCGCCGTGGTCCCGGCACTGCCGCTCGCCGACACCGTCAAGCAGGTCGAGCCCGCCGCCGTCCCCGGCGAACCGGAGCCCGTGGTCGCCACCCCCGACCGGTCCCTGCTGCGTGCCGTGCAGACCCCGCAGGGCTTCGACCGGGCCGCGCTGGTGCGCGCGCACGAGACGGTGACCGACAACGTCACCGACGACGCGAGCATGGTCGAGCAGCTGGGCCTGACCGTCGTCACCGTGCCCGGCCACGAGGAGGCGTTCAAGGTCACCCGCCCCCTCGACCTCGTCCTCGCCGAGGCGGTCCTCGCCCGCAGGAGGCTCAACGATGGCTTCTGAGCCGCAGGTCGTCCTCCCGCAGGTCGGCATCGGGACCGACATCCACGCCTTCGAGGACGGCCGGGAGCTGTGGTGCGCCGGTCTGAAGTGGGAGGACCAGGGGCCCGGACTCGCCGGGCACTCCGACGCCGACGTCGTGGCGCACGCCGCCTGCAACGCCCTGTTCTCCGCCGCCGGCCTCGGCGACCTGGGACAGCACTTCGGCACCGGACGGCCCGAGTGGTCCGGTGCCTCCGGCGTGACCCTGCTGACCGAGGCCGCGCGGATCGTCCGGGCGGCCGGCTTCCGGATCGGCAACGTGGCGGTGCAGGTCGTCGGCGACCGGCCCAAGATCGGCAAGCGCCGGGACGAGGCCCAGAAGATCCTCTCCGAGGCGACCGGGGCACCGGTGTCGGTCTCCGGCGCCACCACCGACGGGCTCGGCTTCCCGGGTCGCGGCGAAGGACTGATGGCCGTCGCCACCGCCCTCGTCGTCCGGACCGACCGAGACTGACCGCCCTCCGCGCGGGACAGGATCGCCGACTGCTCGGACCGGGGGACCGTCGCCCGCGTCGACCGGGACCGTCGCCCGCATGGAACGGGGTGGCCGTTCGTGCGGATCGTGGTCGCTGTCCCTGTGGACCGGGGCGGTCTCGTGTGCGGACTGCGGGTGCTGTCCGCAGAGGGGCGGGGCGGTCGCCCGCGTGAAGCCGGGCCGTCGCCCGTGCGGACCGGGGCTGCTGTCCGCGCGTGCGGACCGGGACGGTCGCGTGTGCGGACTGTGGCTGCCGTCCGTGCCGACCGGGGCGGTCGCCCGCGTGGTCCGGGGGGAGCCGTCGGGCGGGCCCGGATCGTCGTCCGTGTCGACCGGGGCGGTCGCCCGCATGGATCCGGACCGGCCGAAACGCCGGGCGGGCACAGCGGGAAAGGGGCGTGAGGCACCGCCCCGGGCCGACTACCCTGGAGGGGTGACTATTCGCCTGTACGACACCAGCGCCCGGCAGATCCGTGACTTCACCCCGCTCCAGCCGGGTTGTGTCTCGATCTACCTGTGTGGTGCCACCGTGCAGGCCGCACCTCACATCGGGCACATCCGCTCGGGGCTGAACTTCGACATCATGCGCCGCTGGTTCGAGTACCGCGGCCTGCGGACGACGTTCATCCGCAACGTCACGGACATCGACGACAAGATCATCGCGAAGTCCGCGGAGCAGGACCGCCCCTGGTGGTCCATCGGCTACGAGAACGAGCGCGCCTTCACCGACGGCTACCAGGCCCTCGGCTGCCTCCCCCCGACCTACGAGCCGCGCGCCACCGGCCACATCCCCGAGATGGTCGAGATGATGCGCGGCCTCATCGAGCGCGGCCACGCCTACGACGCCGACGGCAACGTCTACTTCGCCGTCACCTCGTTCCCCGAGTACCTGGGGCTGTCCAACCAGGAGCTCGACAACCTTCTCCAGCCGTCGGGCGAGGGCGAGACCGGCAAGCGCGACCCGCGCGACTTCGCCATGTGGAAGGCGGCCAAGCCCGGCGAGCCGAGCTGGGAGTCGCCGTGGGGCCGTGGGCGTCCCGGCTGGCACCTCGAGTGCTCGGCGATGGCGCACAAGTACCTGGGCACCGCCTTCGACATCCACGGCGGCGGCCTCGACCTGGTCTTCCCGCACCACGAGAACGAGATCGCCCAGGCCAAGGCCTACGGCGACGAGTTCGCCCGGTACTGGGTGCACAACGCCTGGGTCACCATGAGCGGCGAGAAGATGTCGAAGTCGCTCGGCAACTCGGTGCTCGTCAGCGAGATGGTCAAGCGCTGGCGGCCCATCGTGCTCCGCTACTACCTCGGCACCCCGCACTACCGCTCGATGATCGAGTACAGCGAGGAGGCCCTGCGCGAGGCGGAGGCCGCGTTCGCGCGGATCGAGGGCTTCATCCAGCGGGTCGGTGAGCTGACCGGCACGGCGGGCGCCGTGGAGCCGGCCGCCGAGGTGCCGCTCGCCTTCGCCGAGGCCATGGACGACGACCTCGGCGTGCCGCAGGCCCTGGCGGTGCTCCACACCACCGTCCGACAGGGCAACAGCGCGCTGGCCGCCGACGACAAGGAAGCGGCCGTCGCCCGCCTCGCCGAGGTGCGCGCCATGCTCGCCGTCCTGGGCCTGGACCCCCTCGACGCGCACTGGGCCGGCGGCGCCGACCGCGGCGACGATCTGCACGGCGTCGTCGACACCCTCGTCCGCATGGTCCTCGACCAGCGCGAGGCCGCCCGCGCCCGCAAGGACTGGCCCACCGCGGACGCCATCCGCGACCAGCTCGGCCAGTCCGGACTGGTCATCGAGGACGGTCCGCAGGGACCACGCTGGAGCCTCGGCCCGCGCTGACGCGGACACACGGCCGCAGCACGACCGTGGCCCAGCCGCAAGATCGAGTGTGCCGTCCGGGCCTCCGGGCGGCACACTGCATAGACGTAACACCGACACACCGGCACACCGACGCGACACACGCGACACACGCGACACCGACGTGGGTACACAGACCGTACGCACGCACGACTTCATGGAGACGGGTACATCATGGCCGCGAACAACCGCCGCATGTCCGGCAAGAAGGGCGCGCAGGTCGGCAGTGGCGGCCAGCGGCGCCGGGGCCTGGAGGGCAAGGGGCCCACGCCCCCCGCCGAGATGCGCAAGGGACACGCCAAGCAGCGCATCGCCCAGGCGAAGACCCGCCGGGCCGTCGGACGCGCCCCGCAGCGGCGCGGCGGCGGACGCTCGACCTCCGAACTCGTCGTCGGGCGCAACCCCGTCGTGGAGGCGCTGCGCGAGGGCGTGCCCGCCTCCACGCTGTACGTCCAGCAGTTCATCGACAACGACGAGCGGGTGCGCGAGGCGCTCCAGCTCACGGCCGAGCGCGGCGGCATCAACCTCATGGAGGCCCCCCGCCCCGAACTCGACCGGATGACCAACGGCCTGAACCACCAGGGCCTGGTCCTCCAGGTCCCGCCCTACGAGTACGCGCACCCCGAGGACCTCGTCGCGGGCGCCCACGACGAGGGCCGGGACCCGCTGATCGTCGCCCTCGACGGCGTCACCGACCCGCGCAACCTCGGTGCCGTCGTCCGCTCCGTCTCCGCCTTCGGCGGCCACGGCGTCGTCGTCCCCGAGCGGCGCGCCGCCGGGATGACCGCCGGTGCCTGGAAGACGTCCGCCGGTGCCGCCGCCCGTACGCCCGTCGCGCGTGCCACCAACCTGACGCGGACCCTGGAGGCGTACAAGAAGGCGGGGATCGCGATCGTGGGGCTGGCCGCCGACGGAGAGGCCGGGGTCGGTGAACTGGAGGCGCTGTCCGGTCCCGTCGTGATCGTCGTCGGCAGTGAGGGCAAGGGGTTGTCCCGACTCGTCGGCGAGACCTGCGACTTCCGGGTGCGGATCCCGATGCCGGGCGGCACCGAGTCCCTGAACGCCGGTGTGGCGGCGGGGATTGTGCTGTACGAGGCGGCACGCCGCCGCGCCTGAACGGGTGTTCGGCACCTTCGCTCGTACGGGGTGTTCCGCGTAGTCCGGACAGGTGGGGGGCATGCTTGACGCGGTCCGGACACATCCGGCGCGTCAAAGCAGTGTCCTAACGTCACGTCACTCGGTTAGATGAGTGTGGACACCAGAACACCCCGCACACCCACGGGGGACCGCTCGTCGGGACTCGACGACGCTCCCGCGCTGAGCATGGTGAAGGTGCCGAGCGATCCGGCGCAGGTCATCGTCAATCACGCCAGCTTCCGCGTGCAGCTGGGCGTCTCGAACCGACGCGTCCAGTCCCCGCGGATCGCACGGCACTTGATCGCGGCCGAGGACACGGCCCGCATCCCCGTCGTCACCACCGTGGGTGCCCCGGGCCGGGCCCCGGCCCGGCGGCGCCCCGTCGTCTGGAGCGGCCGCTCGGCCCCCGACGACACCGGCGCGCACCGACTCCTCCAGGCCGTGCGGCACGAAGGCGTCCACCAAGGCGACGAGCCGCTCGCCGACGCCGGAGCCACCCAGGTCCTCCCCCACGTCGGCGACGGTTACGGTTACGCCGAGGACCCGGCGGCCCAGACCCTCGAGACCCCCGTCGTCGGCCCCCAGCGCACCCGCGGCGGCAGCCGGCAGCCCTTGCTGCCCCCCCTGCGCACCGTCGGCAGCGCCTACGACGAACCGGCCTACGGCACACCGGCGTACGACGGCCGGGACTACGGGGGCCAGGGGTACGACGAGGACGGTTACGGCCACCAGGGGTACGGCGCACCGGACGACGAAGCCGACGCGTACGGGGACACCGGCGGCCACCAAACCGCCACCGACCCGGACACCGGCGGCCGCCGCGCCAGGCGCCACGGCGACGACCCGGCCCGGCACGCCTACTACCCCGGCCGCCGGATGAACCTCGGGGTCGTCCTGCTCCCGCTGCGTCTCTTCCTCGGCTTCATCTCCGTCTACGCCGGCATGGGCAAACTCTGCGACCCGCTCTACTTCGACGGCGGCGAGCGCGGCTCCATGGTGAAGTGGCTCACCACCCTGCACCCCTGGGACGCCGCCCAGCCGCTCCAGCAGTTCGCCCTCGAACACCCCGTCGGCGCCGGACTCGTCGTCGCCTTCCTCCAGGTGATCGTCGGCGTCCTCACCATCCTCGGCTGCTGGCAGCGCGTCGGCGCCGTCATCGGGGCCCTGCTCTCCGCCGCGCTGCTGGTCACCGTCAGCTGGAAGAGCGTCCCCGCCTACGACACGCCCGACATCATCTACCTCGCCGCCTGGTCCCCGCTGATCATCGCCGGAGCTCCCGTCTACTCCGTCGACGGCCGCCTCGCCGCCCGCGCCTGGCGCCGCCTCGGACCCGGCTCCGCCATCTGGGACCTGCGCCGCTACGTGCTGCGCCGCGGTGCCCTCGTCACCGGCGTCGTCTGCGGACTCACCCTGCTCGTCGGCTCGCTGCTCGGCGGTGCCGTGCGGGACGCCGACCGCGTGGTCGTCCCCGGCCCCGGAGAGGCCCCGCGCAACGAACTCCCCGGCTCCCCGCTCCCGGAGGAGCCCGGCGAGCGCCGCAAGGAGACCCCGTCCGCCTCCACCTCGCCCACCCGGGGCGCCACGTCCGGTGCCGACGGCGCCGATCCGTCCGCCGGCACCACCATCCCCGGCGAGACCAGCGCCACCGGGGGCGGAGGTGTCACCGGTGAGCCCAGCCAGACCCAGGGCACCACCGGTGAGGCCCCGCCCCAGCAGTCGTCCCCGGTGGAACAGGTCCCGAGCACCAGCTCCGGCCCCACCTCGGGCGGCACCACGGGCGGCGGCACCACGGGAGGCGACGGCGGCGCCCCGAGCGACGGCGGAGGGGGCGGGGACCCGGGCCCGGCACCCGAGGAGCCCGGCCGGCTCGTGGGCGGACTGCTGGGATAGGCCGTCGTGCCGGAGGACCGGGACTCAGCGGTTCTGGGAGGCCAGCTCCTTCGCCGCCTCCGTCAGGTCCTTCGCGGTGTCGATCGCCCGCCAGTAGGAGCCCTGCGGGATCGGGAACCCGGCCAGCCGGCGCTCCCGGGCCAGCCGTGGGAACGTGGTGCGCTCGTGGTCGCCGCGCTCCGGCAGCAGAGCGGCGAACCCGGGGGAGAAGACGTACACACCCGCGTTGATCTCGAACGTCGACGGCGGTGATTCGATGAAGTCGGTGATGTGACCGAACCCGTCGGTCTGCACCGCACCCCACGGAATGCGCGGGCGGGCCAGGGCGAGGGTCGCGACGGCGTCCCGCTCGGTGTGGAAGTCCGCCATGTCGCGCAGCGAGAAACGGGTCCAGATGTCGCCGTTCGTCGCGTACCAGGGCTTGTCCGGATGCGGCAGCCGCGCCGCGGCATACCTCAGACCGCCGCCCCGGCCGAGCGGCTCCGTCTCGACGACGGTGGTGACGGAGAGCGGCAGGTCGGCGGAGTCCAGCCACTCCTGCAGCACCTCGGCGAGATGACCGCAGGAGACGACGACATCCGTCACCCCCTCCTCGGCGAGCCAGGAGAGCTGATGGCCGATGATCGGGGTCCCCGTACCGGGAATCTCGACCATCGGCTTGGGCCGGTCGTCGGTGTACGGGCGAAGCCGGGAGCCTTGGCCGCCGGCCAGGACGACGGCTTGAACGGGGCGCGACGCGGCACTCGGATGGGTCATGAGCGCACCCTACGCGGCGCCCGGAAGCCAGGACCGCGGGCCCCGGGGCCAGGGGGCGCCCCGGGGCCGACCGAGTCCGGCTCGGAGGGCGGCCGAGGGCCCGGCCGGGGACCCGGTTGACAGTCGGCCGGTTGACAGTCGGCCGGGAGCCGGGAGCCGGGAGCCGGGAGCCGTGGGCCGGGCTGAGGTGCGGGCGTGGGCCGGGCTGAGGTGCGGGCGTGGGCCGGGCCGCGGGCTCGGTCGCGGGTTCAGTCGCGGGCGGTGAGCACCCCCGAGGCGAAGGAGGTGTCGCAGACCGGACGGGAGTAGGACTGGGCCCGTGTGGGGCCGTACACCCGGACCGCGGCCTTGCCGAGGGCGCGCGCGATCGACGTGCAGTGCCGCGCCAGCGACGGGCGGTCGTTCACCGCCTGCTGGAGGTGGGTGAGGGCGACGCCCGGGTTCTCCTCCTGCAACTCGACCAGGAGCATGTCCCGCAGGACCTCGTGCGGGGCCCGCTCGGCGGCGCGCGAGGACGCGCGGGACGAGGAGGCACCGGACACGGCGGTGTCGGCGGCGGCGAGGACCGGACTCGAAGGGCTCCCCGACCAGTTGACCCCGGCGACCGCGAGGGTCCCGGAGAACACCAGGACGACGGGCAGGACGAGGGCGAGGGTACGGCCGACCCGGCGGGCGGGGCCCCGGCCGCGTCGCGTCTGAGGGGTAGTGGAGTGCTTCACGCGTGTGAGGGTAGCGTCAGGTGATGACATGGAGACATTCAGTCACCGGTTCGGGTGACGTGACGGGGAGATCTCCGGGTGACGCGTTGACGCTTGCTGCCCGAAATGACGCGTATGTCAGGGTGTTTGTCGACCGTGAGGACGCAACGAAGAGGGCCCCGCAGCGTACTGCGGGGCCCTCTTCATCAACTCGGGTGAATTACCCGGGCCGTCGCGTTCCGAGAGCGACGACGCCCGGCTCAGTCGGACAGGCGCGCGCCGGACGACGTCGCGAACACGTGGGACTCGCCGGACCGCGGCACGACGTGCAGCGTGCTGCCCTTCTCCGGCACGTTGCGGCCGCCGACGCGGACGACGAGGTCCTTCGACTCGTCGCCGACCTTGGCGGTGCCGTACACGAACGCGTCGGAGCCCAGTTCCTCCACCACGTTGACGGTGACCGCGAGACCCTGGCCGGACTCGGGACCGGCCACGTCGAAGTGCTCGGGGCGGACGCCGACGGTCACGGTCTTGTCGGTGGCGGCGGCCAGCGCGTCGCGGTCCACCGGGACCACCGAGTTGCCGAACTTCACGCCGCCGTCGGCGATCGGCACCTCGACGAGGTTCATCGCCGGGGAGCCGATGAAGCCGGCCACGAAGAGGTTGGCGGGCTTGTCGTACATGTTGCGCGGGGTGTCGACCTGCTGGAGCAGACCGTCCTTGAGGACCGCCACACGGTCGCCCATGGTCAGCGCCTCGACCTGGTCGTGGGTGACGTAGACGGTGGTGATGCCCAGGCGGCGCTGCAGCGAGGCGATCTGCGTACGGGTGGACACACGGAGCTTGGCGTCCAGGTTGGACAGCGGCTCGTCCATGAGGAACACCTGCGGCTCACGCACGATCGCGCGCCCCATGGCGACACGCTGGCGCTGACCGCCGGAGAGCGCCTTCGGCTTGCGGTCCAGGTACTCCGTCAGGTCGAGGATCTTCGCGGCCTCCTCGACCTTCTGCCGGATCTCCGCCTTGTTGACGCCGGCGATCTTGAGCGCGAAGCCCATGTTGTCGGCGACCGTCATGTGCGGGTACAGGGCGTAGTTCTGGAACACCATGGCGATGTCCCGGTCCTTCGGCGGCAGGTGCGTGACGTCGCGCTCACCGATGCGGATGGCGCCGTCGTTCACGTCCTCGAGCCCCGCCAGCATGCGGAGCGAGGTGGACTTGCCGCAGCCGGACGGGCCGACGAGCACGAGGAACTCCCCGTCCTCGATGTCGATCTCCAGCGCGTCCACGGCGGGCTTGGTCGAACCGGGGTAGATCCGGGTCGCCTTGTCGAACGTGACAGTGGCCATGGTGATGGGCCCCCTTCTACCGGCAGGAACGTGCCGGACGATCCGAGTAGGAAGGTGGTGCCACGACGGGATGTTCCGTTGTGGTTCCGTGTGGTGCAGTCCACGAGGGTGGACTGGCACAGGACGGTACCTGGCGTTCACCTGTCTGTCAGTACCCGCGGCCCTGTGAACTTCGCGGAAACTTTCGGATGCCACCCGGCCGGGTCCGGGATCACCCGTCGGTCGCGTACCGTTTCGCCAGTACCGCCACGGCCTCGGCGACCGCCCGACGCAGCTCCGCCGGGCCGAGCACCTCCGCGTCGGTGCCGAGCCGGAGCAGATCGCCGGTGGCGACCGCCTCCGACTCGACGGACAGCCGCACCTCGACCCACCCCTCGCCGTCCGGCGGCCCCGAGTCCGCGAGCGCCCGTACGCCCGCCGCCCCGAACCGCATCGGCAGCAGTTTCTGCCCGCGCGGTGAGAGCCGCAGCCGGGCCGTGCCCTGCTGCAGGGCCGTCTCCAGCCGCCGGGCGGACTCCGCCCAGTACGCGGCGAGATCGAACCCGGCGGGACGGGTGAACAGGTCGCCCGTCTCCTCCACCGCCTGGAAACGCGACACCCGGTACGTGCGCACGGCGTCCTCCGCCAGCGCCACCAGATACCAGATGCCGCCCTTCAGCACGAGACCCAGCGGGCGCATCTCCCGGCGGACCTCGCCGCGCCAGCGCCGGTAACGGGCGCGCAGCACCCGCCGCTCCCACACCGCCCGCGCGACGGACTCCAGGAGCGGCACGGGGTCGGCGTCCCGGAACCACGCCGGCGCGTCCAGGTGGAACCGCTCGCGCACCTGCCGTGCCTGCCCGGCCAGTTCGCCCGGCAGCGCGGCCTCCACCTTCAGCTGGGCGCTCGCCAGGACGGCGCCCAGCCCCAGCTCCCCGGCCGGCCCCGGCAGCCCGGCCAGGAACAGCGAACCGGCCTCCGCGTCCGTCAGCCCGGTCAGCCGGGTGCGGTACCCCTCCACCAGGCGGTAACCGCCCTCCGGCCCGCGTTCCGCCCGCACCGGCACCCCGGCCGCGCCGAGCGCCTCGACGTCCCGGTAGACGGTGCGCACCGACACCTCCAGCTCCGCCGCGAGTTCGGGAGCGGTCATCCGGCCGCGGTTCTGCAGCAGCAGGAGCAGGGAGAGAAGCCGGTCGGCGCGCACGGGACGCATTCTCCCGCGTCCCGGCCGTACCTGACAGGAGATGTCAGGTACGGCTCCCAGGATGGCCGTGCCGGGTCGGCGCGGGACCGTCCTCGCCGGCGGCACGACCGAAGGAGCACATCCATGCCCACCACCCGAACCACCGGCCCCACCTCCACCCGAACCACCGGCCACTTCACCTTCGCCGACTGGAAGGAGGTCCCCGTGGGTCCGGAGGACACCCTCCCCCGGCTCGCGCACGCCACCGTCACCAACGCCTTCACGGGTGGCATCGAGGCCGAGTCCACGACCTGCGACTACGCGATCTCCTACCTGACCGGCACGACCGGCTCCTTCGCGGGAATGGAACTCGTCCGCGGCCGTGTCGACGGCCGTGAGGGCACTTTCGTCGTCGAGGAGCGGGGGCGCTTCGAACCCGATGGGAGCGTCCACTGCTCCTTCGAGGTCGTCGAGGGCTCGGGCACCGGGGCACTGGCCGGGCTGCGCGGCACCGGCGGGTTCACCTACCGGCACGGGGAGACGAAGGTGCCGTACACCTTCGCGTACGGGCTGGAGTGAGCGCGGCGGGGGCAGCGCTCAAAGTGCGTGGCCGGGCGAAACCGGCTCTGTGTACAGTGGACCCGCCCTCGCGCGCTCCGCGCGTGCGCGGCGCCTCCTTAGCTCAGATGGCCAGAGCAACGCACTTGTAATGCGTAGGTCGTCGGTTCGAATCCGACAGGGGGCTCCGGGAAAGGCCAGGTCGCATAGCCCGTGACCTGGCCTTTTGTGTTGCTCGGGGCGTGACGCGTCACACGGCCCGGATGCCGCGGGGTGGCTTGCGTGAGCGATGCGTGAGCGGAGGAGGACTCGGCCCTACTTCCTGGGCTTCTTCCGCCGGGCCTTCTTCCTGCCCTCGGCCGGAATCCTCTCGGAGCGCTTGGCTGGGGTTCCCCCGAGCTGCGGGGAGGGGTGACAGCGGGGCAGACGGCTCACGAGAGGAGCTCTGACGATGCCTGCCCCGAGGGAAGTACCCGCTGGAGTCGCGTGAACGTGCGGTGCGGATGTACCGCGCTTCCGAGCCGAAGCCCGTGATCCGTCACATGGCCGAGGAACTCGGCGTGCACCACGAGGCCCTGCGCGGCTGGATTCGCCAGGCCGAGGCCGAGGCCGGCGAGCGAGGCGACGCTGATCGCGTCCGCAGGGCAGCGCGGGAGCAGTTCCAGGCCCTCCTCCCGGTGAAGCCGGCCCGCACCGCCCCCTGCCTTCGGCCGGTGAGGTTCGTACGGGCCGATCAGGGCGCTCATCTCACGCAGCCGTTCCAAGCTCTGGCGGTACGCGGGGTGGGCGGTCGGAGGGAGGTAGGCAGTGCGTGGGCGGTCATGCCGGGCACTTACAACCACTTCAAACCTTTGGTGCCATCTTCATTAGCACCATGCTGCTGAGGCTGAACACCACGGACAACCGCCCCCTGCACGAGCAGGTGGCCGGCGTGATCCGACGCGCCATCGCCGATGGGGAGTGCGTGCCGGGTGACCGGCTCCCCCCGGCACGGGACCTCTCCCAGGCGCTGGGAGTGAACGTCAACACGGTGCTACGCGGTCTACGAGCGCTGCGCGACGAGGGAGTGCCGGAGTTCCGACGGGGCCGAGGCGTGACCGTGGCCCACGGGGCGGACCAGCGCTCAGCACTACTGGATCGGGTACGCGATGCCGTGGCCGACGCGGCGCGCCTCGGATACGGAAAGGACGACCTCATCGACATGATCAGGGGGGTTTCGTGACCGACCGAGCAGGGCGCAGGAGCGCTGCGGCGTGGAGTGCCGCCGGGTGGGCGGTGGGAGTCCTGGTGCTGCTGGTGGCGCTGCCCCTGGCCGCCGGCAGCCGGTTGCCGGACCGGCTGGCGACACACTGGGATGCCGGCTCCGGCAAGCCCGACAGTTCCATGCCGCTCTGGGCCGCGACGTTCTTCCCGGCGCTGCTCCGGGGGGTGATGACGGCGTCCGTGGCGTTGGCTCTGTGGCGGGCACGCGGCAGTGCGAACGGTGCGACGCGCGGTTGGGTTGGCGCGACCCTGGGGTTCGGCGGTGTGACACTCCTCGGCGGACAGGCGTCCGTCGTGCGGGCGAACCTGGACCACGCGGACTGGCACGAGGCGGACTCGGTGACAGGCTGGGTCGTGATGACCCTCGTGGGGGCGGTGGTGGTGGGCGGGGCCGCCTTGCTGGCCGGTCGCCGGACGCCGGCCGTGGGGCCGGAGGTGGGGGGCCCGACGATGGAGATACCGGAGGGGGAGCGGTGTGTGTGTGGCTCTCCCGTACGTCCAACCCCTGGCTCCATGGCGCAGCCGCCGTGACCGGTGTCGTAGCAGTGGCAGCGATCGTGGCGGCGGTGGGTGGCTTGATGGGCTCTGAGGCTGCGCTGCTGGCCGGGCCCTTCGCTCTCGCCTCCGTGTTGGTGCTTGGCTGTGCGTCGGTGCGGGCGCGGGTCAGCGAGAAGGGACTTGAGGTCGCCTTGGGCCCGCTCGGCTGGCCGGCCCGGCGGTGGGCGGCCGAGATATTGCCTCTGCCCGTGTCGAGACGCGGACGCCTGCCCAGGTCGGCGGCTGGGGATACCGGCTGAGCGGGCTGGGCACCACCGTGATGCTGCGTAGTGGGGAGTGTCTGGTGATCCGTACCGAAAAGGGCAAGGACTTTGCCGTCAGCGTGGATGACGTCGAGCGGGGAGCTGCCCTCCTGAACTCCTTGATCGGTCAACGTTCAACGTAATGAGCTGGTCCTGGCCGGTGACTCCCCCGCGCCGGCCAGGATCCGTCCGAACCAAAGGCTGATATCCGTTCCGGCCTGAGCGGGTCAAGTGGAAGTCGTGTCCCCGGTTGATATTCGGTCATAGCCGAAGCCGATCGCCGCCGATACTTGTGCAGGCGTGTTCGAATATGTGAGGCTCTTGATCGCAGGCCGGGGAGTGTCGACCACACGCACACATCACGCCTCGGTGCATTCCGTCGATCCGAGAGGAACGAATTGAACACCAAGCAGCGCGGAATCCTATGAGTGGCCGCCCCGACTGCGGCGGCTCTGCGTGTGACTGCCGCGCCGATGGCGACCGCCGGCGCTTTCGGTACGTCCGCCAGACCGGCAGTCGCCGCGCCCGCAGGGTCTGCGAAGGCCGACGGTGAGAACGTCCTCCGCGGACTCTTCTTCGGTCAGGGCGAGGTGGGCAAGGACCCGGCCGGGCTGGAGCTGTTCTCGGAGGCCCGCAAGCACATCGACGACAACACTCCGGAGGAGATCCGCGCCTCCGACGTCGTGGTCGGGCTGATCGACAAGCGGTCCCCGGGACTCTTCGCCGACCTCGGCGAGAAGGCCCGAAGCGGCGACCCGCGCCAGGTCGAGAAGGCCGTCACCGACGCCCGGAACATGCTGCCGGCCGTCGCCAAGGACAAGTCGGCCACTCCCGTGGAGAACGGGCGGCTCTGCGGGGCCACCGTGGCGGTCGGCGCCGCGGCCGTGGTGACGGCAGCCGGTGCCGTCGTCACGGTCACCGTGACCGTGGGTGCCAACTTCGTGAAGGCCAAGAACCGGTTCTGGAGCTCGGAGCCCGCCACGGGTGACGACACGCCGCTGTCGCGGGACGAAGCCGTCGCGCAGGTCACGCAGGCGCTCAGCGCCGCCTGACGCACGAAGGGCGCGGGGAGGCCGCAGACTCCCCGCTCCCGGCTCGCCCTTCCGCCGCCCCGCACGGGGGACACCAAACACCAATATGAAGACCAAATTACGCTCCTTCTCTTCCCACTTCACGCATACGGGAAACGGACTCGTCTCCGTCTCGCGGAAATCAGTGACCGTTGTTCGTGCTGCCTGGGTGGTGGTAGTCGCCTACGTCGCCCAGGGGCAGTTGCCCAAGAACGTGATCACGCTGCCGGGCCGGAAGAGTGTCAGGTATTCCGTCGCCCGTATGTCTTCCCAGGGCTGGGCCTTCTTCGCCAAGTCGCCACGCGATCCGGAAATGGTCCCTCACCGGAAGACTCCGGGTGAGTGGAAGCCGCTTTCTGTGACTCCACACTCCTCTCCCCGCAACGCCTTCGGGCTCAATCGCGAATCGCGGGCGCAGGGTGTGGAGATCATCCTGGCCGCCGCGCTGCTCATGCCTCAACGGGTGCGTCGGACGCTGCTGCCCGCAGGCATCCTCTTCCACCTGCCCATCGCGATGGTCATGAGGCTGTGGAACTTCGCCGTCGCCATGTGGGCAGGGTTGCTTCTGCTCTTGTCCGCCCTCGGGTACGACCCCGACTTCAAGCGCCTCCCCCGCCGCGGACAACCGCCGGCCCGGGGCAGCCCAGGCAGAGGCGGACGAACCCGCCAGGGAACGTGTCCCCGCCTGGGACGCCATCTGATGAGGAGCCCATCTCGCCGACAGCACCGATGCCGACGGCGACACCGTGAAAGGACACCACCTGCCATGCACACCTTCAAGACGGTCACCGTGGCTCTCGGCTCCGCTGCCGTGCTGGCCGCCGGAACCTCAGCCGCAGCAGCCGACACCGCCGGTTCAGCAGCGACGTCCGCCGTGGAGTGGTCCGCGGGGCACGGGTCCTCCACCGCATCTGGCGTGCGGTGGACCGAGAAGAGCGGCAGCGGCATCGGTTCAGCACTCGTCGTCGAGGGAGAGCTGGAGAACGCGGGCCCGGAGTGCTACTCGGTCTGGGTCCGATGGACGCGTGACCTCGCCCCGCTTCCCTACACCAAGAGCGCAACGCGGTGCGGTACCGGCTCAGCGCCTGTCGGTCTCCGGCTGGATCCTTACTGGCCGACGACCACCGGCTACCTGAAGGTGTGCCGCGGAACCGAGGACACCAGGGACTGCGGAGAGGCAGTATCCCTCACCTCCTGGCCGATCAACGGCTGACGGGCTGAACACCGCGCACGACAAGTTGAGCGAGATGCTCGGCATAGGGCCCGAAGCGTGGGGCATCCCGGCGAGTTGCCGCCGCCAGTCCGCCCGGTTCAGCACTCCATCACTCCGTTCGCCCGCTACGAGAGCACTCAGAGGCGTGCAGCGTTGATGGTTCCGCGTGAGCGACACGTGAACGGACTGCCGAGCAGGGGCCGCTGACCTCAGGGCCAAGCGACATGCTGGGTGGTGCTGGCCCGTGAGGACAGCGCCACCCAGCACGAACGAGCACCCCCGATCAAGGATTCGATCCCAAGGATGTGACGGGTTCGAGGTCTTCGCAGGTCAGGTCGATTGTCAGTGGGGGAGTGCAGGATGGGGGCATGGTGGGGCGAGCGGGGTCGGCGGGTGGTGCGGGGGTGAAGGGCGCGCGGCGGCCGGAGGTGCGGTTGCCGGTGCTGGAGCGGTACGAGGGGGGCGGGCTGGAGCCGGACGGGGACTACGACGGTCTGGAGTTCCGGGAGGTGGACCTCGCGGGGCAGGACGGCGCGGGGGCGCGGTTCATGGACTGCGCGCTGACGGGGTGCGTGCTGGACGGGACGCGGTTGTCCAGGACCCGGGTGCTGGACTCGGTCCTCGCCGGTGTGCGGGGTGTGGGTACGGATCTCTCCGGGGCGACGCTGCGCGACGTCGAACTGACGGACGCGCGTCTCGGCGGGACCCAGCTGCACGGGGCGGGGCTGGAGCGGGTGCTGGTCCGGGGCGGGAAGATCGACTTCCTGAATCTGCGGTCCGCGCGGCTCAGGGACGTCGTCTTCGAGAGCTGTGTCCTGGTCGAGCCGGACTTCGGCGGGGCGCGGCTGGAGCGGGTGGAGTTCGTGGACTGCGCGCTGAAGGGCGCCGATCTCGGCGGGGCCACGCTGACGGACGTCGATCTGCGCGGCGCCGCCCCGCTGGAGATCGCCCGGGGGGTGGACCGGCTGGCGGGGGCGGTGATCAGTACGGGGCAGCTGCTGGATCTGGCGCCGGTGCTGGCGGGGGAGCTGGGGATCCGGGTGGAGGGGTGAGGGGGAGCGGGGCGAGGGGCGGTGGGGCGGGAGGCGCGGTGGGTTACTTCAGGCGGGGGTAGCGGGCCTGGAGGGTCCAGACGGCCGGGTTCTCGCCCAGGTCCTCGTGCAGGTCGGTCAGGTCGGCGAGCAGGTCGTGCAGGAAGTCGCGTGCCTCGCGGCGCAGTTCGGCGTGGGAGAAGGTCAGGGGCGGTTCGGCCGCCGGCCGCCACTCGGCCTCGATGTCCACCCAGCCGAAACGGCGTTCGAAGAGCAGCCGGTCGGTGGATTCGGTGAAGTCCAGCTCCGCGTACTGGGGGCGGGAGGCGCGGGAGCCCGCCGGGTCCCGGTCGACGCGTTCCACGATGTCGCACAGGGCCCAGGCGAAGTCGAGCACCGGCACCCATCCCCAGGCTGTGGACAGTTCCCGGTCCTCCTCGGTGTCGGCGAGGTAGACGTCACCGCAGAAGAGGTCGTGCCGCAGGGCGTGGACGTCCGCACGGCGGTAGTCGGTCTGCGGGGGGTCGGGGAAGCGGTTGGAGAGGGCGTAGCCGATGTCGAGCACGGAGGTGATGGTGTCACGGCGAGGGCGACGGGCGGACGGCGGAGGCGGAGGCGGCGGACGGTCCGGGGGAGGGGCGGGCCCGGCGGCCGCGGGGCGGACGGGGTCGTTCCGTCATGTGCGGCCGGGTCCTCCCTAGGATCGCGGGGTGCGCCCCCGCCTCCGCTCCCGTCCCCGTGGCCCTCGCCGTCCCCGCGGCCCTCGTCCGCCCGCCGTCGCCGTCGCCGCCGCCGTCGCCCTCGTGGTCGTGGCGGTGACGGCGGCCGGGTGCGCGGGCGGTGCGTCCGACGGGCCCGGGGGCTCCGGTGGTCCGGGCAGCGCCGGTGTGGGCGACCCGTACTTCCCCGAGGCCGGCAACGGCGGGTACGACGTCTCCCACTACGCCCTCGACCTGGCCTACGACCCGGCCGCCCACCACCTCACCGGCACCGCGACGATCACCGCCCGCGCGACCGAGGACCTGACCGCGCTGAACCTGGACCTCGAAGGGCTGGACGTCGAGCGGGTCACCGTCGACGGCACCGCCGCACGCTGGCGGCGCGCCGGTCAGGAGCTGACCGTGCGGCCGCCGAAGGGGCTGGAGGGGGGCCGGACGTTCCGGGTGACCGTCCGTTACTCCGGCGCCCCGGTGACCGTCACCGACCCGGACGGCTCCGAGGAGGGCTGGCTGCGCACCGCGGACGGGGCGGTGGCGCTGGGCCAGCCGACGGGTTCGATGGCATGGTTCCCCGGCAACCACCACCCCTCCGACAAGGCGACGTACACCGTCACGGCGACGGTGCCGAAGGGCCTGCGGGCGGTGTCCAACGGCGAGCCCGCGGGGGAGCGGACGACGGGGGACCGGACGGCCTTCACATGGCGTACCACCGAGCCGATGGCGAGCTACCTCGCCGTGCTCGCCGTCGGCCGGTACGAGGCCCGACGCACCACGACCCCCGGTGGCCTTCCCGTCCACACCTTCGTCGACCCGCGGCAGGCGGCGGCGAGCCGTGCGGTGCTGGCACGGATCCCGGACGTGGTGGAGTGGGCGGAGGGCTGGTTCGGCCCGTACCCGTTCTCCTCCGCGGGGGCGATCGTCGAGCGTCCCGAGGACGCCGGGTACGCCCTGGAGACCCAGAACCGGCCCCTGTTCCCCGGGGTGCCCGACACGGTGCTCCTGGTCCACGAACTGGCCCACCAGTGGTACGGCGACTCCGTCACACCGAGGACCTGGCGGGACATGTGGCTCAACGAGGGGTTCGCGGTCTACGCGGAATGGCTGTGGCGGGAGGACCACGGGGGCGGCACCGCTCAGGAGACCTTCGACGCGATGTACGCCGGGACGTACTTCCCCGACGCGGCGACGAACGAGGCGATCTGGTCGTTCCCGCCCGCACGGCCGCCCGACGCGGAGCACATCTCCGGGGTCCCCGTCTACCAGCGCGGCGCGATGGTCCTGCACAGGATCCGGCAGACGGTCGGCGACGACGCCTTCCGTGCCCTCCTGCGCGGCTGGGCGAAGGACCACCGCCACGGCACCGCGGACACCGGCGACTTCACGTCGTACGTGGAGAAGGCGGCCCCGGACGAGGACTTCGGCGGAATCTGGTCGGACTGGTTGTACGGGGAGGGGAAGCCGGCACGCCCCTCCGAGCCGTAGGCCGGACCATGGGGCACGCCTGCCCTCGTGACCGCGTAGACCCCGCGACCACGCCTGCCCTCGTGACCGCGTAGACCCCGCGACCACGCCCGACCCCGTGACCGCCCCGTACCCATGCCGGAGCCCCCGGCCGCCGGGGAGGCGGGCCGGGGGCTCCGCAGCGCATGCGCGCGGCGTCGTCCGTCAGACGTTGACGCCGAAGTCCTGGGCGATGCCCGTCAGACCCGAGGCGTAGCCCTGGCCGACGGCGCGGAACTTCCACTCGGCGCCGTTGCGGTACAGCTCGCCGAAGACCATGGCGGTCTCGGTGGCCGCGTCCTCGGACAGGTCGTAGCGGGCGATCTCGGTGCCGCCGGCCTGGTTGAGGATGCGGATGTACGCGTTGCGCACCTGGCCGAAGTTCTGGCTGCGGTTCTCGGCGTCGTAGATCGAGACCGGGAAGACGATCTTGTCGACGTCCGCCGGGAGGCCGGCCAGGTTGACGTTGATCTGCTCGTCGTCGCCCTCGCCCTCACCGGTGCGGTTGTCGCCGGTGTGGACGATGGTGCTGTCCGGGGTCTGCTTGTTGTTGAAGAAGACGAAGTGACCCTCCGAGTACACCTTGCTCTGCGGGTTGACCGCGATCGCGGAGGCGTCGAGGTCGAAGTCCGTGCCGGTGGTGGTGCGGACGTCCCAGCCGAGGCCCACGGTGACGGCGGTCAGGCCCGGAGCCTCCTTGGTGAGCGAGACGTTGCCACCCTTGGACAGGCTTACAGCCATTGTTGGGAGTCCCTTCCCTCGTGTACGTACGGCTACGAAGCTACAGCTACCTCCTTGAACGCGAGAGGAGCACGCGAGGTTCCAGGTGGCTTTACTTTCTTTACCCGGGATATTCGGGTGACGCGGACCCGTGGGAGGAGGGACGATGGACGGCATGTCCGGTCCCCGTCGGGGGTCTGGGGGGCGGTCCCCCGGAGCTCTCAGTATCCGCGGCTCCGTCCTCCTGCCCGAGGCCGAGCTCATGTGGCGTTTCTCGCGCTCGTCGGGGCCCGGCGGGCAGCACGTGAACACCACCGACTCGCAGGTCGAGCTGCGTTTCGACCTCGCCGCCACGCAGGCGCTGCCCGAGGTGTGGAAGCAGCGGGCGCTGGAGCGGCTGGCGGGGCGGCTGTCCGACGGTGTCGTCACCGTCCGGGCCTCCGAGCACCGTTCCCAGTGGCGCAACCGGGAGGCCGCCGCCGTGCGCCTCGCGGCGCTCCTCGCCGAGGCCACCGCGCCCCCGCCCCGGCCCCGCAGGCCGACCCGCATCCCGCGCGGCATCAACGAACGCCGGCTGCGGGAGAAGAAGCAGCGCTCGGAGACGAAGCGGGGGCGCTCCGCGCGGGACTGGGGGTGACCGGCGCGGGGCGGAGTGCCTCGCTTCCCGTCGGGCCGGGAGACGCCGCACTGCTTTTGCCGCCCCGGGCGCGGATCCGGTCGGCGACCGCCTCCACGGCGAAGCGGCCGTAACCCTTGCCCTGTTCCTCGGCCTCCCCCGACTCTCGACTGCGCTCGAGCCGGGAGGTACCCCCCCCACCGTCCAGCCGCCACAGGACCGAGCGGACGACGCTGCCGCCGTCGTGCCAGCCGATGTCGAGGAAGGCCATCAGGAAGCCGACCGCGCGGTCACCGTCCATGATCAGGCGGGGTCGGGCGGAGCCGGGGTGGACGTATGCCTCGGCGAGGGACTTCACGACCGGGGCGACCGCGAACTCCTGGTCGGGGCGGACGCGTAGGCCGAGGGCGGCGTCGAGGTTTTCCGAGGTGATCTCTTCGAGACGGGGATGTGTGGTCTTCGTCACCCGGGCAGCGTAGGTTCGCCCTTCCTGCCGGCGAAAGGAATTTCCGGTTCGGGGAGTTCGGGTGAGTTCGGGAGGTGGCGGGGGAGGGTTCCGGGGAGGGCTCGGGCGGCTCAGGCCAGGTGCCGGTAGCGGCCCCGGAAGTAGGCCAGCGGCCCGCCGTCCGCGCTGGGTACGTCCGCCGTCAGGACGCGGCCGATCACCAGGGTGTGGTCGCCGGCCGGCACCCGCTGCTCGGTGCGGCACTCCAGGGTGGCGAGGGCGCCGCCGACCAGGGGGGCGCCGCTGTGCTCGCCCCGCACGTACGGGATGTCCTCGAAGAGGAGGCGGTCGCTGATCCGGCCCTTCATCGCGAAGCGGCCCGCGATGTGCCGCTGGCTCTCGGACAGGACCGACACCGACCACAGCGGCTGCTCGTCGAGCAGGTCGTCCATGCGGGAGCCTTCACGCAGGCTGACCAGCACCAACGGCGGGTCCAGGGACACCGACAGGAACGCGGTCGCGGTCATGCCGACGTCCTCGCCGGCCGGTGCCCGCGGGTCGTCCGGGTCCAGCGGCGGTTCCTGTGCGGTCACCAGGACCACGCCGGCGGCCAGACGGGACATGGCTGCACGGAACTCGTCGTTGCTCACCCCCTCAGCATGCCGGGCGGCGGGCACAGGGGTGATCGTGGGCGGGGGTACGGGAATGTTCGGCACGCCGGAAACGCTAGTCTCCGCTCCGTACGCACCGCATCAGGCCTCCGCCCGAGCGGGGACCTAGGACCAGCGGCGGACTCCGTCGTTCCGCGGGCACGGGCGGGCGGCCACGGGCCGGACCCCGTGGAAGGGCCGCGGAATTCGCGGGCGGCACATGCCGCGCATTCGGCATTTCCGGTGAGGAGCCGGAGAAACCGCGGAAAGGTCTCTCAATTGTTCACGTTTGGTTGTGACTTGAGTCACAAGATACGATAATTGTTGACCCTGTGTACCGAGTGGGCAGCGCGCTGTGATTCAGTGGCTGGAAAGACTGCCAGGACGATACGCCGATGAGAACGCTTGATTCGCCGCGAGGTCCCGGGGGGAGGGTGAGCATGGAGGCCGAGTCGGAGCCCTACGTCCGCCTTGCTTCCCTGCGGCAACTGCACCGGGGCATGGCCGACATGAACACGGCCCGCAGCCTGGCCGACACCCTCCAGACCGTCGCCGACGGTGTCGTCGACTCCCTCGGGTACGAACTGGCCTGCGTCAACCTCGTGCGTCCCGACGGCGACCTGGTCGTCGCCGCGTTCTCGGGCAACGCGGCCGCGGAGGCCCTCATCACCGGCCGGGTCGGCTCGCGCGCATCCTGGGAGCGCCGCCTCTCCATGGGGGAGAGCTGGGGCGACCTGATCTTCATCCCGCACACCGAGGGCTGGGTCCTCGACGACGACGACGTCCCGCAGTGGTACACCGACGGCCCCGCCCCGCGCTTCGAGGACGAGTGGCACCCCTCCGACCGGCTCTTCGCCCCGATGTACGCCCCCGGCCCGCAGGGCGGCGGGGCCGGCGAACTGGTCGGCGTGCTCTCCGTGGACCGCCCGCGCAACGGCCGGCTGCCCGGCGCCTGGGGCCGCGAAGCGCTCCAGATGTACGCCTTCCAGGCCGCCATCGCGATCAGCAACGCCCGGCTGCGCTCCAACATGCAGCGCGCCCTGGTGCGCCTGGAGCGCGAGCAGCAGGCGCTGCGCGCCAGCGAGGAGAGCTTCCGGCAGGCCTTCGAGTACGCCCCGTCCGGCATGGCCGTCGCCGAGATGGGCGGCGACCAGCACGGCCGTATCCTGCGCACCAACGACGCGCTGTGCCGGCTGCTCGGCCGCCCCGCCTCCGTGATGCGCCGCTACTCCTTCTCCGACCTCGTGCACCCCGAGGACATCGGCACGCTGCTGCGGACCTCCGCCGAGGGCGGCCGCGCCGAGCTGCGGCTGGCCCGCCGGGACGGCACCTACGTGTGGGTGTCCCTGCGCAACTCCGTCGTCGCCGACGCGGCCGACGGGCCGCGTTTCCTGCTCAGCCACGTCGAGGACATAGAGGACCGCAAGCGCCGCGAGCTGCACCTCGCGCACCGCGCCTCCCACGACTCCCTCACCGGCCTGCCGAACTCCGCCGAGCTGCGCGCCCGGCTCTCCGCCCGCCTGTGCCGGCAGCGCCCGTCGGTGCTGCCCGCCGCGGTCGACGAGGCCATGGCCGCCTTCGAGTCCTTCGACTCCCAGGACGCCGCCCACGGTCCGCCCGCCTTCGACCGCGGTCACGACTTCGACTTCCCGCCCGAGGCCGAGGGGTTCGAGGGCTACGACCACCATGTGCACGCCATCGCCCCCGACGGCGACCGCGACGACGGCGCCAAGGGCCTCGCGGTGCTCTTCTGCGACCTCGACGGCTTCAAGTCGATCAACGACCGGTTCGGGCACAACGCGGGGGACACGGTGCTCATAGAGGTCGCCCGCCGGCTCAGCAACGGCGTCCGGGACGGCGACACCGTCGCCCGGCTCGGCGGCGACGAGTTCGTGATCCTCGCCAACGGGCTCGGCCGGGCCGACGCCCAGGACCTCGCCGTGCGGCTGCGCAACGAGATCATCCAGCCCATCCGGGCCGAGGGACGGGCCGTGCGGGTCGGCGCCAGCTTCGGCATCGGATGGGCCCACTGCGGGATGACGGCGGACGAAGTGCTGAAGTCCGCCGACGAGCGGATGTACGTCGAGAAACGATCTCGTCCCAAACAGCATCGGCGGGCGGGATGAACCGCAGGTCAGCCGGTTGACGCGGTCGGAGCCACCCGTTCGGGGCACGCGAAGCGGGTAGGCTCGCCTTCCTCACCACCCGTACCGCATTCGATCCGCAGCTAGGAGTACCAAGGGATGACGCCCGGCAACAACGGCGCGAGCACGCCCGAGGACGACGACCCGTTCGGCTACCTCTACGCCGACGGGCAGGCCAACGGAGCCCAGCCGCCGTCCGGGGGCTACGGCTACCCGAACTCGGTCAACCGGGTGCGGGCGGTCGGTACGCGTCAGTACGGCCAGCAGGGCCCCGCGGCGCAGGCGCCGCAGCAGGGGACGTACGGCCAGCCGAACGCGAACTACGCGGCACCGGAGACGCTGCCCGGCGGCTCCTCGCAGCTGCCCGGCAACCGCGGCGGTCACGGTGGTGGCCATGGCGGCGGCGGTCGTGGTGGTGGCGGCCGGGGCCGCGGCCCGAACACCAAGGGCCTGCTCATCGGCGCCGTCGCGGTGCTCGCCGCGGTGGTCGTCGGCATCAGCCTGGCGATGATCGGCGGCGACGACGAGGACGACAAGAGCGGCAACCAGGCCGACTCGACGCCGACCCAGTCCCAGCCCACCGGGGAGAGCAGCCCCTCGGCGAGCGGTGACGAGGAAGAGGAAGCGGCCGAACTGCCGACGATCGACGCCAAGGCGCTGCGCCTGGGCGGCGAGGCGACCCTCGCGCAGGACGTCGAGGGCGCGCAGTCCGACGGCGGCGTCTACGTGGCGAACCTCAACAAGCCGGGTTCCTCGGTCACCTGGACGGTCGACGGCATCCCGAAGGACGGCGCCTACACCGTCTTCGTGCGCTACAGCACCACCGACGACCCCCAGTCGATGACGCTCACCGTCAACGGCAAGGAGTTCGGCTCCAAGCTCAACATGGACAACTTCGCCCGTGCCGAGGACGGCGACTTCTCGAAGGGCTGGACCCAGACCTTCGCGTGGCCCACGCTCAACAAGGGCACCAACACCCTCTCGGTCTCCTGCGCCGACGGCGACAAGTGCAACGTCCTGCTGGACCAGCTGTCGCTGAAGGAAGGCCAGGTCAAGAAGTAGAGGCCGCCGGCACGGGGCGGAACCCGCCCCGGCCCCCGGGGTAGACCCTGGGCCGTTCCGGCCCGGCTCGTGAACACCGTCCCGGGCGGCAGGTCCTCGTAGGTCTCGTGGTCGGACTCGCTCGCCGCCGGGACCGGTACGGCCACCGCGGGCAGGGCCGCTGCCCGGCTGGGACGGTCCGGCCACGGCAGCTGCCCCACCAGGCCCGACGGCAGGTACGCGACAGGTGATGCCGGGCGTGGTGTTCCAGCGTGGCCGTGAGGGCCGCCGGGCCGCCTCCCTCGGTGACTCCGGCCCGCGAGCGTGCCGAAGAGACGCCCGTCCGGACCGCCCCGTCGGAGGGCCCGGCCGGTGCCTCGGGCCCGACAGGGGGGCGGGTCAGCCCGGTTGGGGGGAGAGCACCCATTCGCCCTGGCGCATCACGCCCTTGAGGGTGAAGTCCGCGTCGAGGACCACGAGGTCGGCGTCCTTGCCGGGTTCCAGGGAGCCGATCCGGTCGTCCATGCCCAGCAGCCGGGCCGGGTTGGCGGACAGGGCGGCGACCGCGTGCTCGACGGGCAGCCCGTCGACGGTCACCGCCCGCTTCAGGGCGCGGTCCAGGGTGAGCGTCGAGCCCGCGATGGAGCCGCCCTCCACCAGCCGGGCCACCCCGTTCGCGACCTCGACCTCCAGCGGGCCGAGCATGTAGCGGCCGTCGCCGAAGCCGGCCGCGTCCATCGCGTCCGTGACGAACGCCACCCGCGCGGGGCCCGCGTGACGGAACGCCAACCGGAGCGCGGCCGGGTGCAGATGGGTGCCGTCGTTGATCAGCTCGACCGTGACCCGCTCGTCCTCCAGCAGGGCGGTGACCGGGCCGGGGGCGCGGTGGCCGAGCGCCGGCATGGCGTTGAAGAGGTGGGTCGCGACGGTGGCGCCCGCGTCGACGGCGGCCACGGTCTGCTCGTACGTCGCGTCCGTGTGGCCGACGGCCGCGATCACGCCGTGCTCGGCCAGCAGGCGTACGGAGTCGAGGCCGCCCGGCAGTTCGGTGGCCAGGGTGAGCATCTTCGCCCGGCCGCGGGCGGCGTCGATCAGCTTGCGGACCTCCGCCGGGTCGGGGTCGCGCAGCAGTTCCTCGGAGTGCGCGCCCTTGCGGCACGGTGAGATGAACGGCCCCTCGAAGTGGACGCCGGCGATGTCGCCCTGCTCGGCCAGTTCCGCGAGCAGGCCCGCGCGCCGGGTGAGGAAGCCCAGGTCGTCGGTGACGGTCGAGGCGAGCAGGGTGGTGGTGCCGTGCAGACGGTGGGTGTGGATGCCCTTGAGGACCTCGTCGACCGTGCCGGAGGTGAAGGACGCGCCGCCGCCGCCGTGGTTGTGGAGGTCGACGAAGCCGGGCAGCAGCCAGTGCCCGGTCAGGTCGAGCGTCTCGGCGTTCCCGGGGGCCCCGGGATTTCCGGAGGAGGCGTTCGCGGGGGCCGTGGCGACGATCCGGGTGCCCTCGACGGTCACGCGGCCGTTGTCCACGGTCCCGGTGGGCAGGACCACCCGGGCACCGGCGAGAACCTTGGTGGGGGCCATCAGGTGGTTACCTCCGAAGGGTGGGGAGAGGAGGCGGCCGAGGGGTCCGTGGCGGATTCGGTCGCGGGGGCGGCGGTGGTGAGGAGGTCACGGGCGAGGAGGCCCGCGCCCAGGCATCCGGCGGTGTCCCCGAGGGCCGCGGGGACCAGGGACGGCAGTTTCTGGAAGGTGACCCGTTGCCGGACGGCCTCCCGCAGCGGTGTGAACAAGGTTTCCCCTGCCTCGGCCAGCCCGCCACCGATGATCAGGGTGCGGGGGTCCAGCAGGGTGAGCGCGGTGACCAGCCCGTCGGCGAGCGCGTCGACCGCCTCCCGCCAGACCTTCCGGGCCCGTACGTCTCCCGACTCCACGGCTTCGGCGCAGCGGGCCGCGTCCGCGTCCGGGGCGCCGCAGGCCGCCGCCCACGCCTCGCCGACCGCCGCCGCGGAGGCGTACCGCTCCAGGCAGCCGTGCTGACCGCACGGACAGGGAACGCCGCCGGGCCGTACCACGACGTGACCGATCTCGCCCGCGAAGCCGTGCGCGCCCGCCTCCACCCGGCCGTCGATGCCGATGGCGCCCGCGATGCCGGTGCCCAGCGGCACGAACAGGAAGCGGTCGGCGCCCCGGCCCGCCCCGATGCGGCCCTCGGCGAGCCCGCCGGTGCGCACGTCGTGGCCGAGGGCGACCGGGATGCCGCCGAGCCGCTGTGCGAGCAGTGCGCGCAGCGGGAGGTCGCGCCAGCCGAGGTTGGCGGAGTAGACGGCGACGCCCCGCGTCTCGTCGACGATGCCGGGGACGGCGAGGCCTGCGGCGGACGCGGGTGCGCCGAGGTGCTCGGCGCCGTGGGCGCGGAGAGCGGCGGCGAAGTCCAGGATTCCGGCCACGACCGCGTCCGGACCGCGGTCGCGCGCGGTGGCCCGGCGGGCCCGGTGCAGCAGCGTGCCGTCCGCTCCGACCAGGGCAGCCTTCATCCCGGTGCCGCCCACATCGAGGGCGATGACGTGTTCCACGGGGGACAGTGTGACCCCGGGACCCTCAAGAGGTCTAGTCCACTTACATGGTGTAGACCTTGATCCGATTATCGGAAAAGTTGGAAGAGTTTCGGAGCGGATGGCGCGGAGCGCCGGAGCGGGAGCGAGCAGCAGTGCAGCGGCGGGGCTTGGCAAGGACGATCGCGGCGGTGTCCGCACTGGGACTGACGGGCGTCCTCGGCGGATGCGGCGTCGGAGGAGACTCCTCCGACGTCACCCTGGAACTGGTCGCCGCCGACTACGGCACCGGCGTGGACAACAGCACGAAGAAGTACTGGGCCACGCTGACGGAGCAGTACGAGGCCGAACATCCGGGCGTGACGATCGACGTCACCGTCCACTCCTGGAACGACGTCGACCGCGAGGTCAAGGAGCGGGTCGACGCGGGCGACCCGCCGGACATGGCCCAGATCGGCGCGTACGCCGACTACGCCGCCGACGGACTGCTCTACAAGGCCGACGACGTGCTCTCCATCCCCGTACAGGCCGACTTCGTCGCGCAGCTGGCCACCGCGGGCCAGGTCAACGGCGTGCAGTACGGCATGCCGTTCGCCGCCTCCACCCGCGTGCTGTTCTACAACAAGGCCCTGTTCGAGGACGCCGGCCTCACCCCGCCGCAGACCTGGGCCGAACTCGCCGCGAACGCCGAGGTGCTGAAGGAGGAGGGCGTGAAGTACCCCTACGCGCTGCCCCTCGGCCCGGAGGAGGCGCAGGCCGAGACCATGCAGTGGCTGCTCGGCGGCAAGGGCGGCTACACCGACACCATGGGTGCCTACGCCTTCGACTCCGCGCAGAACACCGCGACCTTCACCTGGCTGAAGGACGAGCTGGTCGGCAAGGGCCTGACCGGTCCCGTCGCGCCCGGCGAACTCGACCGCGCCGAGGCGTTCGCCGCCTTCGCCGCCGGTGACGTCGGCATGCTGAACGGCCACCCGTCGCTGGTCGGCATGGCCGAGCAGAAGGGCGTGGAGTTCGGCACCGTGCCGACACCGGGGGCCGGCGACGAGAGCCCGTCCACGCTCGGCGTCGCCGACTGGATGATGGCCTTCAAGAAGAACGGCCACCGCGACGAGATCGGTGACTTCCTCGACTTCGTCTACAGCGAGGAGCACGTGCTCGAGTTCTCCCGCGCGTACGACCTGCTGCCGGTCACCACCTCCGCGTCCCGCGTGATGGGCGAGTCCACGGAGGACAGGAAACTCCGGCCCTTCCTCGACCAGCTGGCGACCGCGGAGCTCTACCCGGTCGGCAACACCTCCTGGGCCGACGTCAACGCGGCCGTCAAGCAGCGGATCGGCAAGGCCGTGGCCCCGGGCGGCAGCCCCGAGGGCGTCCTGGGCCAGCTCCAGGCGACCGCCACGCGCGCGGAGAGCGCGCAGTAGGACCCTCGGAGCCCGCAGCCCCTGCCGGGACCCGGCTGTCGGCGGCGAGGGCTACCGTGCGGGTATGGAGCAGGAACGGGAGCTGGGGCAGGAGCAGGAGCGGGAGCGGGAGCGGGAGCAGGAACGGGAGCTGGAGCGGGAGCAGGAGCAGGAGCTGGGGCGGGAGCGGGAGCTGCCGGCGCGGCGCGAGCGGGACATCATCGCGCTGGAGCGCCGCGGCTTCCTCGGCCCCGGCGCCAAGGAGCGGGCGATCCGCGAGGAGCTGGGCCTGGCCCCGGTGCGCTACTACCAGCTCCTCAACGCCCTGCTCGACGACCCCCGCGCCCTGGCCCACGACCCGGTCACCGTGAACCGGCTCAGACGCGTCCGCGCGTCCCGCCGCACGCAGCGCTGACGGGGCGCGGGACGGCAGGGCCGACGGGACACGCGGGACCGGCCGGCGGAGCCGTC
This sequence comes from Streptomyces sp. NEAU-W12, assembly GCF_026242095.1. Lineage (NCBI taxonomy): Bacteria > Bacillati > Actinomycetota > Actinomycetes > Kitasatosporales > Streptomycetaceae > Streptomyces > Streptomyces sp. NEAU-W12. Next base: position 182,612 of record NZ_JAPJDM010000014.1, on the reverse strand, counting down.
GACCACCACGTCCGCGCGTTCCCGCAGCTCCGTGACCTCGTCGCTGCCGCTGCACAGCGGCAGCCCGGGGACGCCGTCCGAGCGGAGCTTGCCGCCGGCGGCGTCCCCGCAGGGCGGAGCGTCGAGCGCGGGCCGTTGGTGCCCGGTGTCCGGTGCCTGGCGGTCGGCATCGGCATCGGTACCGGCGGTGGTGCCAGCCGGTCGTGTCGGTCAGCCGGTCGTGTCGGTGCGTGGGGGCAGGGCCCGCGCCAGCGCATCGAGCAGGTCGACGACCCCCTCGGAGCCGTCGACCACCACGTCCGCGCGTTCCCGCAGCTCCGTGACCTCGTCGCTGCCGCTGCACACCAGCAGCCCGGGGACGCCGTCCGAGCGGAGCCTGTCGACGGCGGCGTAGGCGGGGAGGTCGCCCAGGTCGTCCCCGGCGTACAGGACGGTCCCGGCACCGATCTCGCGGGCGTACTCCGTCAGGGCGACGCCCTTGTCCATGCCGGGCGGACGCAGCTCCAGGACCATGCGGCCGGGCTCGACGACCAGACCGTGCCGCTGCGCCAGGCCGGTCAGCGGCTCGCGCAGCGCCTCCAGGGCGGCCTGGGGGTCGGCGGTCCTGCGGGTGTGGACGGCCACCGCGCGGCCCTTCTCCTCGGTCCAGGTGCCCTCCGGGGCGCCGGCCCGGTCGAGCAGCCCCGGCAGTTCCGCGCGCACGGCGGCGACCCCGGGGTGCGGGGCGGGCGCGGTGATGTCGCCGGTGGCGGCGCTCCAGCGCTCGGCGCCGTAGTGGCCGAGGACGACGAGGTGCTCCAGGCCGGGAACGTCCGCGAAGCCACCGTTGCGTACCGCCACCGCGGGCGGCCGGCCGGTGATCACCGCCACGGAGGCCACCTCCGGGGCGAGCGCGGCGAGCGCGCGCACCGCGTCGGGATGGGCACGGGCCTGCTCGGGATCGGGCACGATCGGCGCGAGCGTCCCGTCGAAGTCGAGCGCGATCAGTGCCCTGCCCGGCCGCGCGATCAGCGCGTCGAGTCCTTCCCGCCCGGCCCGCGTGGCGGGCACCGGCAGGGTGCCGGAGGTGTCGGGGTGCGTGGCGTTCGGGTCTGTGGAGTCCTTGGGGCTGCCCATACCGTCAACCTATCCACGCCCGCCCGTCCCCACGCCTGCACGACCGGCCGTCCAGGGAGACCCGGGAGGCAGACCGGGAGGTGCCGGGGGCCAAAGGGGGAGCCGACGAAGGGCCGGCAGGTCTCCTCCGGCTCCGTGAGCAGAGGTGTGGCACGGCGGGGGTGCCCCTATGCCTTTGGTCGAGTGGTCGAGGGAAACGGGAGTGCGTCGGGTCGGCGAGGGACCCGGTGACACCACCCCCGGACCATCAACGACAGGAGGGGGAAGTCATGCCGGACCCGAAGGCCGGAGGCCGGAGGCCCCATTGCGGAGCCACGAAAAAGGTAACGGGGACCACGCCGACGTCCGCAGCCCCGTGCACCGGCCCTCGCGCACCCGCGTCGACCGGGCCGCGCCGATCGGAGCCGCCCCCCGCGGCGGCGGGGCCGCAGGCCTCAGCTTCCGTCCCGCAGGGCGTCCAGCTGCTCCAGGAACCACTGCTCCGGCGGCAGCGCGGTCGCCGCGCCGGCCAGGCGCCCGGCGCGCTCGGTCCGCTCCTCCGGGCGCATCACGAGCCCCTCGTGCAGGGCCCGCGCCGTGTCGACCACGTCGTACGGGTTGACGGTGATCGCGTCCTCGCCCAGCTCCTCGTACGCCCCCGCCTCCCGGGACAGCACCAGCGCGCAGCCCCCTTCGGACAGGATCGGGATCTCCTTGGCGACCAGGTTCATCCCGTCCCGGATGGGGTTGACCAGCGCCACGTCGGCCAGCCGGTACGCGGCCAGGGAGCGCGCGAAGTCGTCCCGGACGTGCAGCACGACCGGACGCCAGCCCGGGGTCCCGTACCGCTCGTTGATCTCGTCGGCGACCCGCTGCACCTCGGCCGTGTAGTCGCGGTACACGGCGAGATCCTGCCGGGAGGGGTAGGCGAAGGCGACGTGCACGACCCGTTCGCGCCACTCGGGGTGGTCGTCGAGGAGCTGCCGGTACGCGAGCAGGCCGCGCACGATGTTCTTCGACAGCTCGGTCCGGTCGACCCGGACGACGGCCTTGCGCGCGGTCCCGTCGGGAGCCGTGCCGATCTCCTCGCGGAGCGTGACGATCCGCTCCTCGACGTCCGCCTCGTGCGCCCGGCCGCGCAGGAAGTCCGCGTCGGCACCCAGCCCGTGCACCCCGATCGCGGTCTTCCCGAGCCCGCCGACGAACCGCTCGCAGCACGCGGTGAACGCGTCCGCCCAGCGCCGGGTCAGGAAGCCGAGCCGGTCCGCGCCCAGCATCCCGCGCAGCACCTGCCCGGCGATGTCGTCGGGCAGCATCCGGAAGTACTCCGGCGGTGCCCACGGCGTGTGCGAGAAGTGGCCGATGCGCAGGTCGGGGCGGAGTTCTCGGAGCAGCCCCGGGACCAGCGTCAGGTGGTAGTCCTGCACCACCACCGCGGCCCCCTGCGCCGCCTCCTCGGCCAGCGCCTCGGCGAACGCCAGGTTGTAGGCCTCGTACGACGCCCACTGCCGGCGGAACTCCGCGTCGAAGACGGGCTCCAGCGGTGTCTGGTACAGCATGTGGTGCACGAACCACAGCACCGAGTTCGCGATGCCGTTGTACGCGTCGGCGTGCACGTCCGCGGGGATGTCCAGCATCCGCACGCCGTCCTCGCCGACCCCGCGCCGCACCGCCTCGCGGTCGCCGTCGGACAGCGCCGAGCACACCCACAGCGCGCCCGCGTCGGGCCCGATGGCCGACAGCCCGGACACCAGCCCGCCGCCGCCCCGCCTGGCGCGCAGCGAACCGTCCTCGTCCACCGTGTACGAAACGGGGCCGCGGTTCGACGCGACCAGCACCCGAGCGTCCTGACCAGCCTGCATGGAAGCCATACGCCCAACCTAGCCCGCCTTTGAAACGCTCAAACGTACGGATCGGCCACAGACGGGCCAGCGGATCGGCCGGATCCGGCCGGATGCCCCCGGAAGGCCGGTCCAAGGGCCTCGGTACGGCCCCCGGTGCGGCCCCCGGCCCGTACCGGGGCCCGTCGTGGTCAGGCCACCCGGCGGGACTGGTACTCGGCTATCTCCGTCATCGGAGGGCGCTCCTGGGTGTCCACCGGGTGGGTGCGCGGCTCGAAGCCGGTGCCGGTGCGTTCGAACTGGGTCAGAGCGGGGCGGAGCAGGTGGCTGCGGGCCAGCCGGAGGTGGGCGGTGCGGTAGATCGCGGCGGACATGCGGCCGAGGGCCTGGCCGTCCTGGTGCCGGTGCTTGCGCACACCGACGTCGACCTGGGCGAGGGCGTCCAGGCCCACCAGGTGCAGGGCGTCGACCAGCATGCCCAGCTCGACGCCGTAGCCGACGGGGAAGGGCAGCCGTTCCAGGAGCGAGCGGCGGGCCGCGTACTCGCCGCCCAGCGGCTGCACGAAGCCGGCCAGCCGCGGCCAGTGCAGGTTGAGCAGCGGGCGCGCCACCAGTTCCGTGACCCGGCCGCCCTGGCCGGCGGCGTCACCCAGGGGCCGGTCGTACATGGCCTTCACCAGCTGCACGTCCGGCTCCGTGAGCAGGGGGCCGACGATGCCGGTGACGAAGTCGGCGGAGAACTCCCTGAGGTCCGCGTCGACGAAACAGACGATGTCCCCCCGGGTGACCAGCAGGGAGCGCCACAGCACCTCGCCCTTGCCGGGCACGGCGGGTATGCGGGGCAGGATCGTGTCCCGGTGCACCACGGTCGCGCCCGCCGCCGCGGCCGCCCGGGCCGTGCCGTCGGTCGAGCCGGAGTCCACGACCACGATCTCGTCGACCAGCGGGACCCTCAGCATCAGGTCGTGCCGGATCGTCGTGACGATCTCCCCGACCGTCGCCTCCTCGTTGAGCGCGGGCAGCACCACGCTCACCGTCTGTCCCGTGGCGCGCCTGGCGGCCAGGAGGCGGTGCATCGGGCGGTCGCTCACGGCCCAGGAGCGGTGGGCCAGCCAACGCTCGACTTCTTCCAGCACGGTCAGCGGCTCCTCAGTCCTGTGGTCCATAGATCCTCTGGCCCATACTCCTGCGGTGCTCCTGCGGTCCGTACACCGGTGGTCCGTACTTCCGGTGGTCCGTGCCCCCGTGATCCGTCTCGCGGTTCGGACGTGCTCTCTGCACCGTCCTGGCCTTCGGTTACAGTCTTGGGCAACGCGGATGGCCACGCACATCGGGGGCCGCGACCCCCTCCGGTCCTCGTCCGCGCCGCACGACCGCATGACGGACAACCGAATACAGCTCATCCAGAGGGGCAGAGGGAAACGGCCCGATGAAGCCCCGGCAACCCTCCAGCCGGTTCTCGTAGATCACCGTCGATCGACGATCCAGCAGCGCACCGCGCGGTGGATCGCGCACGTGTCGCTGATCGTCCTCGCGAGGCTCCCGGCTAGGGAAGGTGCCAAATCCGTCTCACGGCGAGATGCGTCGTGAGGAAGATGAGGAGAAAGGGCCTCGCCTCACATGGCTGTGCAGACTGTCGCAAGCACCACCGAATCCGCCGGCTCCGCCGGGCGCTCCGGTTCCGCCGCACCCTCCGTCGATCTCGGCCCCGCCGCCGCGCTGTCCTGCCGCGAGTGCGGCCACCGCGTGCCGCTCGGTCCCGTCTTCGCCTGCGAGGAGTGTTTCGGCCCGCTGGAGATCGCCTACGACTTCTCGGCCTACGACACCGAGGAACTGCGCCGGCGCATCGAAGCGGGTCCCGCGAACATCTGGCGCTACGCGCCCCTGCTGCCCGTCCCCGCCGACGTGGCGACCAAGCCGAACATCAACCCGGGCTGGACCAAGCTCGTCCAGGCCGACAACCTCGCCCGCGAGCTCGGCGTCACCGGCGGCCTGTACGTCAAGGACGACTCCGGCAACCCGACGCACTCCTTCAAGGACCGGGTCGTCGCCCAGGCCCTGGAGGCCGCCCGCGCCTTCGGCTTCACCACCCTCTCCTGCTCCTCCACGGGCAACCTCGCCGGTGCCGTCGGCGCCGCCGCCGCCCGTGCCGGACTGCGCTCCTGCGTGTTCATCCCGCACGACCTGGAGCAGGGCAAGGTCGTCATGGCCGCCGTCTACGGCGGTGAGCTCGTCGGCATCGAGGGCAACTACGACGACGTGAACCGCTTCTGCTCCGAGCTGATCGGCGACCCGGCCGGCGAGGGCTGGGGCTTCGTCAACGTCAACCTCCGGCCGTACTACGCCGAGGGCTCCAAGACCCTCGCCTACGAGATCTGCGAGCAGCTCGGCTGGCGGTTGCCCGACCAGATCGTCGTCCCGATCGCCTCCGGCTCGCAGCTCACGAAGATAGACAAGGGGCTGCGGGAGCTGATCGAGCTCGGCCTCGTCGAGGACAGGCCGTACAAGATCTTCGGCGCCCAGGCCGAGGGCTGCTCGCCGGTGTCGACCGCGTACAAGGCGGGCCACGACGTCGTCCGGCCGCAGAAGCCGAAGACCATCGCCAAGTCGCTCGCCATCGGCAACCCCGCCGACGGCCCGTACGTCCTGGACATCGCGCGCCGCACCGGCGGCGCGGTGGAGGACGTGACGGACGAGCAGGTCGTGGAGGCCATCAGGCTGCTCGCGCGGACCGAGGGCATCTTCGCGGAGACCGCGGGCGGCGTGACCGTCGGTGTCACCAAGAAGCTGATCGAGAACGGCGACCTGGACCCGTCCCTGACCACCGTCGTCCTCAACACCGGCGACGGCCTCAAGACGCTGGACGCGGTGGCCGACACCGGCCTGACCGCGACCATCCGCCCGAACCTGGACTCCTTCCGAGAGGCTGGCCTCAGCTCATGAGCGTGACCGTCCGCATCCCCACCATCCTGCGCACCTACACCGGCGGCAAGGCCGAGGTCGACGCCCAGGGCGCCACCCTCGGCGACGTCATCGCCGACCTGGAGAAGAACCACACCGGGATCGCCGCCCGCGTCCTCGACGACCAGGGCAAGCTGCGCCGCTTCGTCAACGTCTACGTCAACGACGACGACGTCCGCTTCGAGCAGGGCCTCCAGACCGCGACGCCGGACGGCGCGGGCGTGTCGATCATCCCGGCCGTCGCCGGCGGCTGACGGCGGCTGACGAGAGCTGATCATTACCATTGGTAACTGGCGTGACCGAGCGTTCATCGGATTGCCCCCTCCGCGAGAGAAGCGGAGGGGGCAATTCCGTGGGATTGAACGCGATAGAGTTGGGGAACGCGGTCCCGACTCCCCTATCGGGAACCATTAATTCCTGCCGCTCGCCCGACTGGATACAGTCAAAGTCCGGGCCCGTTCTGCGGCGTTTGCGCGTTGTGTCCGTTCTGGCTTGCCGTGAAAACGGACGAATTACCGTCGCATTCCGGCCTGGCGGCGCCGAGATTTCTCGTCCGACTGACCTGTTGCAGAGGGCAGTTGGGCAGATACATTCAGCCGCGGTCGACGCGTTCCGGCGCACGCCCCCAACCGTTTGGGGAGTGAGGTCTGACCCGGATCCGCGAAGTGCGGATCCGCGCAAGGGCCAGTAATAGGGGAGTTAGGCATGGCTCAGGGCACCGTCAAGTGGTTCAACGCGGAGAAGGGGTACGGCTTCATCGCGGTCGACGGTGGTGCGGATGTTTTCGTCCACTACAGCGCGATCCAGATGGACGGCTACCGCACCCTTGAAGAGGGCCAGCGGGTCGAGTTCGAGATCTCGCAGGGCCAGAAGGGCCCGCAGGCCGACATGGTTCGCGTCACCGCCTGAACGCGCTACCAGCAACCACGAGAATTTTCCTGCCGACGAAGGGCTCGTGCCCCCGGGGTCACCCGGGGGCACGAGCCCTTCGCCCTGCCCGCACCGCCCCCCGCGTGTCGCCCTCCTCCCTGTCCCCTTGTGCCGACCCGCCGACCCGCCTGCCACCTGTCGCCTCCCGCCGGTCCGCCTGTTGCCGGTCTGCCTGCCGCCTGTCGCCTGCCGTCGGTCCGTGTGGCGCCCCTGCCGCCGGTCCGCCTGCTGTCGGTCCGCCTGTCGTCCGTTCCGCCTGTCGTCCGTTCGCCCGTCCGGCGGCCGCTCCTCCGCCCGCTGGCCCGTCTCGTCCCGGTGTTCGCGGGTGGCTGAGTCTCCCGCCGATCCTCGAAGGCGCTTGCACTCGCATGGGTCGAGTGCTAATCATTGCGTTAGCACTCTGAAGGTGAGAGTGACAACGTAAGGACCGGGTCGGTGAGGCCCGCAGGTCGGTGGGGCAAGGAACCGCCGGGTCTGTGAGCCGTCCGTCGCGGGCGCGGGCGCGGTCCTGGAGTCATCACCCCCAGTCCTGGAGGGACCACTTCACATGGCCAAGATCATCGCGTTCGACGAGGAGGCACGGCGCGGCCTCGAGCGCGGCATGAACCAGCTCGCGGACGCCGTCAAGGTGACGCTCGGCCCCAAGGGCCGCAACGTCGTCCTCGAGAAGAAGTGGGGCGCCCCCACGATCACCAACGATGGTGTGTCCATCGCCAAGGAGATCGAGCTCGAGGACCCGTACGAGAAGATCGGCGCCGAGCTGGTCAAGGAAGTCGCCAAGAAGACGGACGACGTCGCCGGTGACGGTACGACCACCGCGACCGTTCTCGCCCAGGCCCTGGTCAAGGAGGGCCTGCGCAACGTAGCCGCCGGCGCCAACCCCATGGCCCTCAAGCGCGGTATCGAGAAGGCCGTCGAGGCCGTCTCCGGTGCCCTGCTGGAGCAGGCGAAGGACGTCGAGACCAAGGAGCAGATCGCCTCCACGGCCTCCATCTCCGCCGCCGACACCCAGATCGGCGAGCTCATCGCCGAGGCGATGGACAAGGTCGGCAAGGAAGGCGTCATCACCGTCGAGGAGTCCCAGACCTTCGGTCTGGAGCTGGAGCTCACCGAGGGTATGCGCTTCGACAAGGGCTACATCTCGGCGTACTTCGCCACCGACATGGAGCGTATGGAGGCGTCGCTCGACGACCCGTACATCCTGATCGCCAACTCCAAGATCGGCAACGTCAAGGACCTGCTGCCGCTCCTGGAGAAGGTCATGCAGTCGGGCAAGCCGCTGCTGATCATCGCCGAGGACGTCGAGGGCGAGGCCCTGTCGACCCTGGTCGTCAACAAGATCCGTGGCACCTTCAAGTCCGTCGCCGTCAAGGCCCCGGGCTTCGGTGACCGCCGCAAGGCCATGCTCGGCGACATCGCCATCCTCACCGGTGGCGAGGTCATCTCCGAGGAGGTCGGCCTCAAGCTGGAGAACGCCACGGTCGACCTTCTGGGCCGGGCCCGCAAGGTCGTCATCACCAAGGACGAGACCACCATCGTCGACGGTGCCGGCTCGGCCGACCAGGTCCAGGGCCGCGTGAACCAGATCCGCGCCGAGATCGAGAACAGCGACTCGGACTACGACCGCGAGAAGCTGCAGGAGCGCCTGGCGAAGCTCGCCGGCGGTGTCGCGGTCATCAAGGCCGGTGCCGCCACCGAGGTCGAGCTCAAGGAGCGCAAGCACCGCATCGAGGACGCCGTTCGCAACGCGAAGGCGGCCGTCGAGGAGGGCATCGTCGCCGGTGGTGGCGTGGCCCTGCTGCAGGCCTCCTCGGTGTTCGAGAAGCTGGAGCTCGAGGGTGACGAGGCGACCGGCGCCCAGGCCGTGAAGCTCGCGCTCGAGGCCCCGCTGAAGCAGATCGCCGTCAACGCCGGCCTCGAGGGCGGTGTCGTGGTGGAGAAGGTGCGCAACCTGACCCCGGGCCACGGCCTGAACGCCGCGACCGGCGAGTACGTCGACCTGGTCAAGGAAGGCATCATCGACCCGGCCAAGGTGACGCGTTCCGCGCTGCAGAACGCCGCGTCGATCGCCGCGCTGTTCCTGACCACCGAGGCCGTCATCGCCGACAAGCCGGAGAAGGCCGCCGCGGCCGCTCCGGGCGGCATGCCGGGCGGTGACATGGACTTCTGAGCCTGACTCACCTCAGGTTCGGACCCGGTCCGTCAGTACCGAGGGCGGCACCCCCTGTCGACGACAGGGGGTGCCGCCCTCGGGCGTTTCCGGGAGCGGGACCCGGGGGGCCCGGGGGGGCGAACCTCCCGGGGTGGTGTGGTGGGGGTCACAGGAGGGTGGGCCGGACGGGTGGAATGGCTTCCGGCTCCCACTGGTTGCCGCTGGAGTGCGATGAATGCACGCACACATACTGACCGGTACATCCGACAAGGAGCCCCCACATGACCGTCGCCCCCTCCGCGGCCGCCGCCCGCGCTTCGGACGTTCTGTCCCGGCCGGTCTCGATCAACGGCCTGACCGTGCCGAACCGCATCGCGATGGCGCCGATGACCCGGATGTTCTCGCCGGGCGGTGTCCCCGGCGAGGACGTGGTGTCGTACTACTCCCGCAGGGCCGCCGCCGGTGTGGGGCTGATCGTCACCGAGGGCACGTACGTGGGGCACGAGTCGGCCGGGCAGAGCGACCGGGTGCCGCGGTTCCACGGGGAGGAGCAGCTGGCCGGCTGGGCGAGGGTCGCCGACGCGGTGCACGCGGCGGGCGGCACGATCGTGCCGCAGCTGTGGCACATCGGCATGGTCCGCGAGCAGGGTCAGGCGCCGTATCCCGAGGCGCCGGCGGTCGGCCCGTCCGGCGTGCGCACGGACGGCACCGAAGGTGCGGGCAAGGCCATGACGCAGGCCGACATCGACGCGGTGGTCGAGGCGTTCGCGCAGGCCGCCGCGGACGCCGAGCGCATCGGCTTCGACGGCGTGGAGCTGCACGGCGCCCACGGCTACCTCATCGACCAGTTCCTGTGGGCCGGCACCAACCGCCGCACCGACGCCTACGGCGGCGACCCGGTGGCGCGGGCGAGGTTCGCGACGGAGATCGTCGCGGCGGTCCGTGAGCGGGTCTCGCCCGGGTTCCCGGTCCTCTTCCGTTACTCGCAGTGGAAGCAGGACGCCTACGACTCCCGCCTCGCCGAGACCCCCGAGGAGCTGGAGGCGATCCTCGCCCCGCTCGCGGCGGCCGGTGTCGACGCCTTCCACGCCTCCACCCGTCGGTACTGGGTACCGGAGTTCGAGGGCTCGGACCTGAACCTGGCCGGCTGGACGAAGAAGCTGACCGGCAGGCCCACCGTCACCGTCGGTTCGGTCGGCCTGAACGGGGACTTCCAGGACGCGTTCCGGGGGAAGGGCGCCGAGCTGGGCAGCCTCGACAACCTGCTCGACCGGCTGGAGCGTGACGAGTTCGACCTCGTCGCCGTGGGGCGCGCGGTGCTCCAGGACCCGGACTGGGCGGCGAAGGTCCTCGGCGGACGCTTCGACGAACTCGAGCCGTACGACGCGGCGTCGCTGAAGACGCTGAGCTGATCGTGCCGGGCGCCTCGTCGTCGCGGCAGGCGGAGGAATACCGCCCGCCCCCGGCCCCGTGTTCACCCGACTTTAACTTGCTTAAGTCAATTAATCTCCATAAGGTTGCCCGAGTCAAGTAGATCTGAGCCACCACGGAGAACTCCCCCATGCCCGACGCACTCGCCCGGCCCGCCACGGCCGGGGACTCCGCGCCGCCCCGCCCCCACGTCGTGGTGGCCGTCCTGGCCTTCAGCGGCATCGTCGTCTCGCTGATGCAGACCCTGGTCATCCCGATCGTGGGGCAGCTGCCGCAGTTCCTGAACGCCTCGGCGTCGGACACCGCCTGGGCCGTCACCGCGACCCTGCTCGCCGCCGCCGTCGCGACGCCGGTCATGGGACGCCTCGGCGACATGTACGGCAAGCGGCGCATGCTTCTGCTCAGCATGAGCATGCTGGTCGTCGGCTCCGTGGTCGCCGGGCTCAGCGACAGCCTGCCCCCGATGATCGTCGGCCGCGCCCTGCAGGGCCTCGCGTCCGGTGTGATCCCGCTCGGCATCAGCATCCTGCGTGACGAACTCCCCGCCGAGCGACTGGGCTCGGCCACCGCGATGATCAGCGCCTCGCTCGGCGTCGGCGGTGCCCTCGGCCTGCCCGCCGCCGCGCTCATCGCCGACAACTTCGACTGGCACGCCCTGTTCTGGACCTCCGCGGCCCTCGGCGTCGTCGCGCTCGCCCTGGTGGCGGCCCTCGTACCGGAGTCGGAGGTCCGCACCGGCGGCCGGTTCGACCTGCCCGGCGCGGCCGGGATGGCCGCCGGGCTGATGTGCCTGCTGCTCGCGATCTCCAAGGGAGCCGACTGGGGCTGGGGGAGCGGCACCACGCTCGGCCTGTTCGCGGCGGCCGTCGTCGTCCTGGCCGCCTGGGGAGTCTTCGAGCTGCGCGTCACCGAGCCGCTGGTGGACCTGCGGGTCTCGGCCCGCCCCCAGGTACTGGTGACCAACGCCGCCTCGGTGGCGATCGGCTTCGCGATGTTCTCCATGTCCCTGGTCGTCCCGCAGCTGCTCCAGCTGCCGGAACAGACCGGTTACGGCCTGGGCAAGTCGCTGCTGACGGCCGGTCTGGTCATGGCTCCGTCCGGCCTGGTGATGATGGCGCTGGCCCCGGTGTCCGCACTCGTCTCCCGTGCCAGGGGACCGAAGGTGACGCTGATGACCGGCGCCCTGATCGTCGCCGCGGGCTACGGACTGAACGTCGCCCTCATGACCGAGGTCTGGCACTTCGTGCTCGCGTCCTGCGTCATCGGCGCCGGTATCGGCTTCTGCTACGGGGCGATGCCCGCCCTCATCATGGGCGCCGTGCCCGCCTCCGAGACGGGCTCCGCGAACAGCCTCAACACCCTGATGCGGTCCCTGGGCACGTCCGTCGCCAGCGCCGTCGCCGGTGTCCTACTCGCCCAGATGACCACGCGGCTCGGCGCGTTCGCGGTGCCGTCGGAGAACGCCTTCCGCACGGTGCTGGCGCTCGGTTCCGGTGCCGCGCTCGTCGGGTTCGTCGTGGCGGCCTTCATCCCGCGCGAGCGGCCCGCCGGAGCGGGCGCACCGGTGGCACGGGGCGCGGCCGGGACCGCCGAGGCCTCGACGGCCGACGCGTAGGGCCCGGTGGCCGGACCGACGGGTCGACGGGTCGACGGTGGCCCGTCGGTTCAGCCGCCCATCGGCTCGATGTCCGTCCGGACCGGCGTTCCCCACACGCGCAGCACCTCGTAGTCGGTGAACTCGTGCACGAGCCGGTACGCCATGGCCGCCCGGGGTCCGCGCCGCTCGGCCGCGAGGAACAGTTCGGCCTCGCGGCGGTCCCGGCGCGGGGTGCCGCACAACTGCCACGCCCGACCGTTCCACAGCTCCGGCAGCCAGCGCTGCTGGGGCTGGGGGCGGTCGCCGTGCATCCCGTACCGGGACGGGACGGGCCCGGTGGACGCGTGCTGGGGCGCCGGCCCGTTGAACTCGGCGCGGCGGGCCGTACGGCGCCGGGTCTCGCACAGCAGGCACAGGTCGGGGGCGCTCTCGTCGACCGGTCCGGTGGGGTGTTCGGGGCAGCGCGTACGGGGCGCGGCCGTGTCGACGCTCTCCTCCAGCCGGTCCAGCGCGCGCTTCAGATCCGCCCGGACCTCGTGCAGTTTGGCGTCCGACGTGTCACCGGTCAGCGCCTCGCCGTGCTCGCCGAGGACGCGCAGGGCGCGGCCCAGGGCGGTGAGCTGCGCGTGGTTCATGTGGTTCGTCTCCGTGTGGGGGTCGGTCCAGTATCCCAGCCGTCAGGGCCGGCCGGCCGCCGCCAGCGCCGTGCGCAGGTGGCCGTCCGCCTCGTCGAGGAGGCGGACGGCCGTCGGGCCGTCCACGTCGGCCAGCAGGACCAGGACGGCGTTCTTCACCTCGCCGTCCGTGGCGGCCAGCGCACGCTCGACGTCGGCGTCCGCCGCACCCGTCGCCAGGGCGACGATGCGGCGGGAGCGGGCGCGCAGCTTCTCGTTGGAGGCCCGTACGTCGACCATCAGGTTCCCGTACGTCTTGCCCAGCCGGATCATCGTGATCGTCGAGATCATGTTGAGGACGAGCTTCTGGGCGGTGCCGGCCTTGAGGCGGGTGGAGCCGGCCAGCAGCTCCGGGCCGACGACGACCTCGACGCCGTGCTCGGCCGCCGCGGCGAGCGGGCTGCCCGCGTTGCAGGCCAGACCCACCGTCAGGGCTCCCCGCGCGCGGGCGTGCGTGACGGCGCCGACGGCGTACGGGGTGCGTCCGGAGGCGGAGACGCCGACCACCGTGTCCTCGGCGGTCAACGCCAGCGCGTCCAGGTCGGCCGCGGCCAGCTCCGCGGAGTCCTCGGCGCCCTCGACCGACGTGACCAGGGCACCGGGTCCGCCCGCGATCAGACCGACGACCTGGCCGGGGCCGGTGTTGAAGGTCGGCGGGCACTCGGAGGCGTCCAGGACGCCCAGCCGCCCGGCGGTGCCCGCGCCCGCGTAGACCAGCCGGCCGCCCCGGGCCATCCGCTCGGCCACGGCGTCGACCGCGGCGGCGATCCGGGACAGCTGCCCGGCGACGGCGGCGGCGACGGCGGCGTCCTCCCGGTTCATCAGCCGGGCGATGTCGAGGGTGGGCAACCGATCGACGTCCGCCAGTTCCGGCCGGAACGCCTCGGTGGTCAGCGCCTCCAACTGGGCGCCGAGATCGCGGTGGTGGGAGGTGGAAGTCATGGCGGGTCTTTCCGGTCGGGGGACGGGGGCCTACCTCGGGGGCGCGGGGAACCGCGCGGTCGGCCGCAGGCCACCGGCAGATCTCCACGACGATCCGGCTACGGCCTCTTGCGGGCTGCCCGACGCCGATGCGCCAACGCCTCGTACGAAGCGGCCAGCGAAGGTGCCGCCGACGCGTAGGTGCGCTGGGCGATGCCCACGAACAGGCAGTCCACCACGAGGAGCTGACTGGTCCGGGAGGACATCGCGGCCGGGCGCAGCTCGCTCTCGCGGGCCGTGGACGTGGTCAGCACGTGGTCGGCGTACCGGGTGACGGGTCCGTCCGGGCGGCCGGTGACCGCGATGGTCGTCGCCCCGCGCTCGAAGGCGACCCGGAGCGGCTCGATGACGTCGCCGGTGGACCCGGAGTGCGTGATGGCGACGGCCACGTCACCGGCGCGCAGCTGCACCGCGTTGGTCACGGCGAGGTGCGGGTCACCGGGGGCGTGCGCCATCAGCCCTATGCGCAGCAGTTTCTGGGTGAGGTCCTGGGCGACCAGGCCGGAGGCGCCGATGCCGTACACGTCCGTCCGGCGGGCGCCGGCCAGGGCGGCGACGGCCGCGCCGAGCTGGACGGTGTCCAGTCCGGCGGCCGTGTCGGCGAGGGTCTGCTGCTCGTCGTGGGCGAGCTTGGCGACGACGTCGGCGAGGGGGTCGTCCACCGCGATGTCCGTGGTGAGGGCGGGGGAGCGCCCGGACTCCTGCTGGGCGGCGAGCCCGGCGAGGGCGAGGCGCAGGTCGCGGTAGCCGGGATAGCCGAGCAGGCGGGCGGTGCGCACGACGGTGGCCTCGCTGGTGCCGGTGAGTTCGGCGAGGCCGGTGACCGTGAGGGCCGCGCAGCCGGCCGGGTCGCCCGCGACGGCCTCGGCGACCCGCTGCATGGAGCGGGTCATCGACGGCGACAGCGTCCGCACCTTGGCCGTGAGGGCGGCGGGAGCGGGCGGAGCGAAAATTTCCTTCACCTTCCGGGTCACCCCTGAAAGATATTTTCGTTTCGGTGGCGCGGTCAAGGGCGCGCACAATAGGGGCATGCACCCCCACGGCGACCCTCGCGACCCCGACGACGCCCCTGCCGCCCCCGTCAGCCCTCTGGAGCTGGCCCTGCACGCGGCACGCGCCCTCGTCCTCGCCGACCTGGTCGCGCACGAGGTCGCCGAGGCGGAGATCGTCTCCCTCGTCGAGGAGTCCGTGGCACAGCGCCGCTGGTGGATCGAGCAGTGGCCGGAGGGGGCCGGGTTCGTGGCCGGACTGGTCGCCCAGGACGTCCAGGACGCCCTGCTGGACCGGTACGGCCGCTGGCCGCTGTGCCCGGTGTGCGGCTCGGGCGACCCGCACGCGCTGGAGGTCGAACCGGAACTGGGCCCCGACCCGCACTGGGTGTGCCACCAGACGGGCGTGAAGGTCGCGGCGGTGGGCTCGCTGAGCGGGGCGGCTCCGGCGTGACGGTGTACATCGACCCGCCCACCTGGCCGGGGCACGGCTGCCTCTGGTCCCACCTGGTCAGCGACGTCTCCTACGACGAACTGCACGCCTTCGCCGCCGCCCTCGGCGTCCCCCGCCGCGCCTTCGAACGCGACCACTACGACATCCCCCAGCACCGGTACGCGGACGTCGTACGGGCCGGCGCGCTGGAGGTCAGCAGCCGCGAGGTGGTGCGGCTGCTGTACGGGGCGGGGCTGAGGGTGCGCAAGAGCGAGGTGCGCGGGGGCGTGCTTCAGCGGCGCAGCTCGTAGACGTACTCGCCCTCGTTCTCGTTCTCGCTCCCGGGCCCGGTGGTCCGGGTGAATCCGGCGCGGGTGACGACGTTCTGCGAGGGCGTGTTGGCGCGGTCGACGACGGCGGTGACGGTCCGGACCCCGTCCTGCGCCAGCGCCCACGCCGACAGGGCGCGCAGCGCCTCGGTCGCGTAGCCGTGGCCGCGGGCGCCCTCGACGAGGTCGTAGCCGATCTCCACGCGTCCGTCGGGGTCCGGAGCGCTGTGGAAGCCCATCGCGCCCACGGCGAGGTCGTCCTCCCGCCGGACCAGGACGTAGGTGGTCCACTCCGGCCAGAACTCCCCCACCTCGTACCGCTCGACCACCATCCCGGCGCCCACCCGGGTGCCGTCGGCGGGACCGGAACCGACCCACGCGAAGCCGCCGTCGCCGCCCGTCGACAGGTCGGACGCGACCGCGGGAGCGATGCTCACCAGGACGAGACGTTCGGTGGGTATGCGGCTCGTGCCCGCTCGCTCGTCAGGCCTTGTCATCCTCGTCCCCCGTGTCGTCCGGTACGACCGACACGATGGCGCAGGTCGGGGGAGCCGGGTGTGGAAGGTGGACGTACGTCACGGACAGGGCGGGGCAGTCCGCACGGGCTTCGACACGTGTCACCCAGACCTCCGCGCCCTGGTCGAGTACGCGGACGCGACGGCCCAGCTGCTGCTTCCGTTCCAGCTCCGCACGCAAGCGCCTCGACGACAGCCTCAGCGGCGGGGCCCAGCAGGTCGAGGCGCTTGCGTGCGGTGTGCGTGATCTCCACGACGGCCGTCGGCTCGGTCAACGGGGGTCCTCCAGCTTCAGCGCACGAGCCAGTTCGACGCCTTCGGCGAGGGAGGCCTCGAAGTCGGGGTCGCAGCGTGTCAGGACATGCCCGCGATACGTCGCGATCAGCTCGGAGACCTCGCGCAGGTCCGTGAAGTCGACACGGTTGAGGGTGGCCGCCAGTTCGGCTTCGAGGCGGGCCAGGTCGCCCGGGAAACCGAGCCCGGCGGCAAGGGCGGCCCGCACCTCGCCGAGGGTCCGCATGGGAGGTGGCTCGACAGGTGCTTCAGGGGGGACAGGCTGTTCGCTCACGGAGTGTGATCCTTCCTGCGGAGAGCTGCTCCACGACGCTACTCCGGCCGGCCTCATCCCGTCAGCAGTTCCAGCTCGCCGCCGATGTTGTACCGGGCCGTGGCCTCCCAGTGCTCCCGCCCGTACGGCGTGCGGAACAGACGCGGCAGGGCGAGGAGCCGGCGCAGCACGGCGGCCCGCCCCTCGCGGAAGGCGTCGCCGGGGACGAAGTGGTACTCCTCGCGGACGGCGGCGGTGTAGGCGGCGTACGCGGACGGCGGCGAGGCGAGGACGGCCAGGTCCGCGTCGCACAGCACCTGGCCGTCCGGGTCGCCGTCGGCCGGGTCGTGGGTCACGGTGAGCCGCACCAGCCGCGCGACCTCGGCGACCTTCGCCCCTGGGACCCCGGCCTCGGCCAGCGCCCGCTCGGCCAGCCGCGCCGACCGCTCCTCGTTCTCGGACCGGTCCGGCAGATAGACGGCGTCGTGGAACCACGCCGCCAGCCGCACGGCATCCACGTCGTCCGCGTACGCCGCCAGCTCGTCGACCCGGTCGAGCACGGCGGTGAGGTGCGCGACGGTGTGGTACCGCCGTTGATCCTCCTGCCAGCGGCCGAGCAGATTGTCGGCGTAGGGGACGGGATCGGGCCCGCCCCCGGCGCCCCTGGCCCCCTCCAGAGCCCGGACGAAACGCTCACGCAGAACATCGGTGTCGACCATGCGGCCATTGTTCCCGGTACGCGCCCCGAGAGGTCAGAGGTCAGAGGTCAGAGGTCGAGCTCGGCCCGTACCGTTTTGCCGGGGCCGCCGTCTCCGCGCGGCCCGACGTCCATCCGGCTCGTCAGACAGGCCACCAGCCAGAGACCTCGGCCGGTCTCGGCTCCGGGGTCCTCGGGAGCGTGGGGCCGGGCCGGAGGCAGGCGGTCGTCGCGGGTGTCGACGACCTCGACGCGGAGGAGATCGCGCGCGGCGGTCAGCGTCAGGCTCAGGCGGAAGTCGCGGCCCGGGACACGGCCGTGGGTCACCGCGTTCGCGGCGAGTTCGGCGACGACCAGGGTCGCGGTGTCGTTCACCTCGGACTCGTAGGGGAAGCCCCAGGCGTCGAGCCGGTGGGAAGTGAGCCGCCGGGCGAGGCGGGCGCCTCGCGGGGTCGAGGTGAAGCACATGGAGAACTCTTCGGCGTGTGCTGGGGGTTGGCCGGTGCGCTCGAAGGGGGGAGTTTCGGTCGTCATGGGAGTGAGCGTGCCGTTGCGTGCGTACCGTGACCAGCAGTGAATCCCTTACACAGCGTTGCTGTAAGGGTGCCGCGAGTGTCTGTCGGTGAGGAAGGGGGGCAGCTCATGGCGCAGGTCGTGGAGCAGGCGGGGGAGGCTCGGAACGAAGATCCGGCCGACGAGTTGCTGCGTTCCTTCGGCAGGCAGGTCAAGATTCTCCGTGAGCGGGCCGGGCTCACACAGGCCGCACTTGCTCCACGGCTCGGATACAGCGAGGCGCAGGTCGCTGCGATCGAGCAGGGGCGCCGGATTCCACGGCCGGAGACCATCGACAACCTCGACAGTCTGCTGGAGGGCGGTGGGCTGCTGCTCGTCATGAAGCGGGCCGTGGCACTCACGCGGTATCCGGCCTTTTTCCGTGACGCGGCGCGGATCGAGGAGGAGGCCGTCGAGTTCCATGCGTACGCGGTGCTGGCCGTGCCAGGGCTGCTTCAGACCGAGGAGTACGCACGGACCATGTTCACCGTGTGGCGGCCCCGGCGGCGTGAGGACGAGATCGAGCAGATGGTGGCGGCGCGGATGGCTCGTCACAAGCTCTACGAGCGGAAGCCCGCACCGACGCTCAGTTTCGTCATCGAAGAGTCCGTGCTGGAGCGGCCGTTCGGCGGGGTGAATGTGCTGCGTGGTCAGTTGGAGCAGATTCTGCTCGTCGCCGAGAACCCCCATGTCGAGATCCAGGTCATGCCGACTCGGGTCACCGACCACGCAGGGGCGGACGGGCCGTTCACGATGATGACCCCGGAGGGCGGGGAGCAGGTCGCGTATGTGGAGAGTCAGGCCAACGGGCGTGTGATCACCAAGCGCGAAAGCGTGCGTGGGTTCGCCGTGCGGTATGGAATCCTGCGGGCACAGGCACTGTCCCCTGCCGAATCCGTGCGCCACATCCAGAAGTTGCTGCAAGGAGACCTATGAACACCGAGCAGTCACAGGCCCAGTCCCTCCACTGGTTCAAGTCCAGTTACAGCGGTGGCGCGGGCGGTGAGTGCGTCGAGGTCGCCGCCCTCCCCGCCTCCGTCCGTGTCCGCGACTCCAAGGACACCGGCCGGGGCACCTTCACCGTGGCCCCGGCCACCTGGGCCGGGTTCATCGCTCACGCACGCCACGCGCACTGACCGAAAAGCGTCGTCAAGAAGGGCGTGACGACCGGCTTGGACCACTTCCGTCGGCCCTGCCAGCATCAGCGGTAGCAGACAGGACCTGGTGCACACGGCTGCACCAGGTCCTGGGGCCGTTCCTTCGGGGGCGGCCCGAGTGCTTCCCGGCAAGGATCGCCGGCTCGCACACACCTGTCCGTATGCCGCCCCCGCCCTCCCCGGCCCCGTCCTCCACGGCCCCGTGCTCGGCCAGCGAGACCGCGGCGCGCGTGCCGCCGGTACCGGGCGCAAGCGGCGACCTGGGGCCGGATCCCGAAGACCTTCGTCCGCCTGGCCGACGACGCGAGCATGCCGCTCGCCCTGCAGGACCGGCTGATCCACGAGGGTGACGAACTGACGCCGGACCACCCGTACGACGTCCGCACGCTCGCGGGCAGTCACCTGAAGTGGCTGGTCGATCCGGCGCCGGCGGCCCGGATCCTGGGCGACCTCGCCGCGCTTTCGGCCCCGTCCGCGGGGTGACGGCCGGAGCGGGGGCCGCGGGGCTGAACATCCTCGGGGGGTGAGACCGGCCTCGGAGTGTGGGGGCGCGGATCCCCGGTCGGCGGGCGTAGGCTGGATTGGACTAGACCTCTAGGTCTCCAGTCGTCGATCCGTGCCCTTGATGCCGAGGAATGGGGTTCCATGAGCAAGCGCGCAGTCCTGGAGGTGATCGCCCTCGACGTCGAGGACGCGGTTGCCGCGCGGGCGGGAGGTGCGGACCGGCTCGAGCTGGTCACCGACATGGCCGCCGACGGGCTCACCCCGTCCGCCGCCACCGTCGCCGCCGTCCGCGCGGCCGTCGGCATCCCGCTGCGGGTGATGCTGCGCCTGGCGGACGGGTTCGCCGCCGGTGACCCCGGCCGGCTGGTGGGCACGGCGCGGGAGATGCGGGACGCCGGGGCCGAGGAGTTCGTCCTCGGGTTCCTCGACGGCGACGGCCGGGTGGACCTGGACGCCGTGGAACGGGTCGTCGGGGCGCTGGACGGCTGCCCGTGGACCTTCCACCGCGCCATCGACCGCGCCGCCGACCGCGCCGCCCTGCGCAAACAGCTCGACGGGCTGCCCGGCCTCGACACCTACCTCACGGCCGGCGCGCCCGGCGGCGTGGCCGACGGGCTGCCCACCCTGCTCGCCGAGGCCCGGCGCGGGCGGGGGGACGAGCCCGGGTACCAGCAGCAGCTGCTCGTCGGGGGCGGCCTGCGGCTGGAGCACGTTCCCGCGCTGCTCACCGCCGGGGTCCGCGCCTTCCACATCGGGGGCGCGGCCCGGCCCGGCGGATGGGCCGGTCCCGTCTCGGCGGAAGCCGTCGCGCAGTGGCGCCGGGTCGTGGACGGGGCGGTCGAAGAGGCGGCCGGCGGGAGTGCCGGAGAAGCGGTCGAAGAGGCGGTCGGAGAAGCGGTCGGCGAGGCAGCCGGGGAAGCGGTCGGCGGGGGCTGACGCCGTTCCGCCGGGCCGGCTCAGTCCGGCGGCGGCAGCAGCAGTTGCTGCGGCAGGGGCGCCGCGTGCGTCACGACCAGGCCCGAGACCGCTCGGGTCAGGGCCACGTACAGGCGGCGCAGGCCGGTGCGTTCGTCGGGCTCGCCGTCGACCACGGCGCGCGGCTCGTCCAGGACCACGTAGTCGTACTCCAGGCCCTTCGCCAGCGACGCCGGGACCAGGGTGAGCCGGGTCTCGTACGTCGTCTCCTCGCCCGGCGCGACATAACCGATGCCCGCCCCCGTGAGGGCCTCCGCCCACTCCGGGATCCGGGCGTCGGCGGCGATCAGGCCGACCGAGCCCTCGTGGGCCAGCAGTTCGCGGCAGGCCGCGAGCACGTCGTCGGTCCCGCCGGACGGCCGGACGGCGAACAGGCCCGGGTTGTCACGGACCGACGCCACCGGCGCCAGCCCCGGCGCGATGTGCGGCAGCAGCCGGGAGGCGTACGCGATCACGTCCGTCGGGACGCGGAAACCGGCGGTCAGCTCCTCCACCACCGCGTCCCGCTTGCCCAGGTGGCCCAGCGCCTCCTCCCAGCTCCGGGTCGCCCACGGCGTGGTGCCCTGGGCCAGGTCGCCGAGGACGGTCGCCGAACCGGTCGTGCAGCGCCGGCCCACCGCCCGGTACTGCATGGGCGAGAGGTCCTGCGCCTCGTCGAGCACCACGTGCCCGAGGGACGGGGTGCGCCGGATCAGGTCGGTGGCCTCGTCGATCAGTACCGCGTCCGCCGCCGACCACTTCGCGGACCTCACCGACCGCGTCGGCTTCGCCCGGAGGATCGCCCTCTGCTCGTCCTCGTCCAGCAGTCCGGCCGCGTGCTCGGCCAGGAACTCCGGGTCCGTCAGCAGCCGCAGGACGAGCTTCGCCGGATCGACGGCCGGCCAGAGAGCCTGCACCGCCGCCTTCACCGCGCCGTTGCGGGCCACGGTGTCCTGCACCCTGTCGTCCGGCGCCTCCCCGGCCCGTTCCATCTGCACCAGCACGGCGTGCGCGATGCGCTGCGGCAGGGCCTCGCGGGCGGCGCCGTAGCGGATGTCCCGGTCGAGCAACTGGCGGACCAGTTCCTCCAGTTCGTACGCCGCCACCCGCCAGCGGCGCGAGCCGCGCACGACGACGACCGGTTCGGTGGGCAGGGTCACGTGTGCGTAGAGGGCCCGGCGCAGCACCTCGGCCATCCTGGCGTCGCCCTTGACGAGCGCGGTCCGCGCGTCGTCCGTCCCGCGCACCTCGACATGGGCCACCAGGTCGTCCACCGTCGCCTGTCCGACCGCCAGTTCGCCCAGCGCGGGCAGCACCTGCTCGATGTAGTGGAGGAAGGACCGGTTCGGGCCGACGACGAGCGTGCCGGTGCGGGCCAGCCGCTCGCGGTGGGCGTACAGGAGGTAGGCGACCCGGTGCAGGCCCACGGCCGTCTTCCCGGTGCCCGGGCCGCCCTGCACGCAGACGCTGCCCGCCAGGCCGGACCGTACGATCTCGTCCTGCTCGGGCTGGATCGTGGCGACGATGTCGCGCATCGGGCCGACGCGCGGGCGTTCGATCTCCTGCTGGAGCAGCCTGCTGGTGACGGCCTCCCCTGCGGAGCCGGACGATGCCACTGCGGTGGGGCCGGACAGGTGCTCGTCCTCGTACGCCGTGAGGTCGCCGCCGGTGTACCCGAAGCGACGGCGCAGCGCGACGTCCATCGGGTCCTTCTTCGACGCCCGGTAGAACGGCTGCGAGACCGGCGCACGCCAGTCGATCACCATCGGGTCGCCGTCGGCGTCGTGCACGTGCCGGCGCCCGATGTGCAGTGTTTGATAAGCAGCCTCCGGCTGCGGGCGCTCACCTTCCGCGCCCTCGGCGTCCTCGGCGCCCGGAGCGTGCAGGTAGTCGAGGCGGCCGAAGAACAGCGGGGTGTGGCCGAGGTCGGCCAGCGCCTTGACGCGGTCCCCGATCTGCCGCTCCAGGATCTGTGCGTTGACCCAGTTCGCGGTGACGTCACGGATGTCGAGGGCCTCGACGTCCTCGCGCATCGCGCGCAGGGCGGTGCGGGACGCGGTGAGGTGGGCGCGCTCGCGGGCCAGGGGGCCCGTGGCGTCGGCGGCGGGCGTGGCTGGGGCGGCGGGTTCGGGGACGTGCGCGGGCACGGGTCTGCCTCCGGCTGGTGCTGGCGGTGATGCCGCGTGATCACGGCAGGGCGGACCGCCCGGTTTCCGTCCGGGCGGCGGCACTCCGGCGAGGGAGGCGGGAGGGCCCCGGTCGACCACCGTTCCGGTGGCCGGGGCGAGCGGGAGATTCTAATCGGCTCCCGCACACGGGGCGAACGATTAACGAAGGCGCGGTGCTCCGTGCTCCGTACTCCGCGGGGTCTCAGGGGGCTCTCAGGGGTGCGGGTCCTCCTCGGAGGGGACACCGTGCGCCTCGGGGCGTACACGACGGAACCTGAAGTCGGGCCTCAGGACTGATGCCCCGAACGGGTGATATGGCGCACTCTGGACACATGAGTACAGCGACCTTCATCCCAGGCAACCGGGCCCGTGACCAGGGCGCCCCGCGGGGTGCCACCGCCACCGGCTCCGTCCCCCACTCCCCGCACCGCCTCGGCAACGCCCTGCGCGCGGTCCGGGTCTTCGCCGAGAGCCTCTTCTCGGTCACCGTCCTCGGTGAGTACAACGAGGAGGCGGGCGTCCGCCGCCGCTGACCGCACAACACACGGTCCTGGCCTCGGCCCCGGCTCTCGGCCCCGGTCCTGGCCTCGGATCTCAGCCCCGGCCCCGGTCGTGGCCCCGGCCCCGGGACTCGGCTCTCGGTCCTGGCCTCGGGTCTCGGGTCTCGGCACTGGATTCCGGTCCTGGCTCCGGTCCAGGCCCCGGCTCTCGGCCCCGGTCCTGGTCTCGGTCCTGGTCCTGGCCTCGGGACTCGGGTCTCGGTCCTGGTCTCGGATCTCGGTCCTGGTCCCGGCTCTCGGCCCCGGCCCCGGCCCTGGCCTGGAATCTCGGCCCCGGCCCTGGTCCTGGCCTCGGGACTCGGGTCTCGGTCCTGGTCCCGGCTCTCGGCCCCGGCCCCGGCCCTGGCCTGGAATCTCGGCCCCGGCCCTGGCCTGGAATCTCGGCCCCGGTTCTGGCCCCGGGTCTCGGTCCCGGCCCTTTGTGCGGCCTCGGCCTCGGGCCCGGTCCTTGTCAGGGAGCGGTGCGGCGGTCCTCCACGGGAAGCAGACCGGCGACGACGTCCAGGGGCCAGCGGCCGTACGGCAGCGCCGGCTCCGGTACCGCGGCGGGGGCGGTCCCCGACGCCGCGGCCTGGACCGGCCCCGGCGGCGTCCCGGGGATCCGTTCGACGAACGGCGGGAGATCCTGCGTGCACCGCGCGCCCTCCGGCGGCAGCGCTCCCGTGAGGAAGTAGCGCACCGCGTGCCGCCCCACGCACGCGCTCGGGTTGTCCAGCGCGGTGTGGCCGTACCCGTCCACCGTCAGCAGCCGCGCGTCGCGCAGTTCCTCGGCCATGCGCACGCCCGCCGCGTAGGGGGTGGACGGGTCGTGGGTCGTGTTCACCACCAGCACCGGATGGGCGGTCGCCCCGTCCCACGGGCCGGTGTACGGGGCGGCGGCGCGGGCCGGCCAGGTGGCGCACGGCTCGTTGGCCCACACCCACCAGCGGGCCAGCGCCCCCGCTTGTGCCACCGCCCGTTCCTCCAGCTCCGGGTAGAACTGCGGCGACCGGGGGTTGGGGCTCTCCGCGCACAGCACCGCGAGCGACTGCTCGAAGCCCGGATAGCGTGCCGGGCCCGCCGGATCGCTGAGCGGAACGAGTGGCCGGCCGCTCCACAGCGTCTGCAGCAGGTCGGCGACCCCGGCCCAGCCGGGGTGCACGGTGTAGAGCCCGCCGCGCACCTCGCTCACCGCCCTCGCGTACGTCGGGTCGCCCGCCGGACGCCGGGCGAGGCGTGCCATGAGGGTGTCGTACTTGTCGCGGGTGGCCGCCGGGCTGCCCGCCGAGAAGACGCAGCCGGTCACGGGCGCGCGCCCGCAGTGGTCGAGGAACTGCGCCAGCGTGTCGGCCGACCCGAGGTGGGAGCCGACCCGCAGGAAGGTGTTCAGCCCGGCCGCCGTGCCGGTCTCGCCCGCCGTGCCGGTCTCGCCCGCGGTGCCGACTTTGCTCGTCGTGTCGGTCTCGCCTGCCGTGGCGGCCTTGCTTGCCGTGTCGGTCCCGCCCGCCGTGCCGGCTGTGCCCGCCGTCCTGTCCGTGGCTGCCGCGACGTGTTCGCGGGCCCCGTCCACCCAGGCGAGCGGGTCCACGTTCCCGTCGAGGACGAGCCGTCCGGCCCGTTCGGGGAACAGGTTCGCGTAGGTCGCGCCGAGGAGGGTGCCGTACGAGACGCCCCAGTAGTGCAGTCGCTCCTCGCCGACCGCGGCGCGCAGCAGGTCCAGGTCGCGGGCGGTGTCGGCGGTCGAGACATGGCGCAGCAACTGCGGGTCGTTCTGCTCGCAGCGCTCCGCGAGATCGGCGTACGCGGCGATGTGTGCCTGCTGGGCCTGCTCGCCCACCGGGAACGGCGGGAGGTCCGCCTGCCAGTCGGCGGCCTCCTCGGCGGTGCCGAAGCAGCGTACGGCCGTGCTCTCGCCGACGCCGCGCGGGTCCCAGCTGACGATGTCGTAGCGGTCCCGCAGTTCGTCCGGGAACCTGTCGTACAGCTCCGGGAGGCCGACGGTGCCGGGGCCGCCCGGACCGCCGGGGTTGAAGAACAGCGTGCCGACCCGCTTTCGAGGAGTCGTGGCGCGGTGCCTGATCACCGCCAGCTCGATCGTGCGGTCCCCGGGGCGGGCGTGGTCCAGGGGCACGTTCGCCACCGCGCACTCGAAACCGGTCTGCGCCGCGTCCCGGCAGTCCTGCCACCGCAGCACCACACCGCCGCCGGCCTCACCGCCCCCGCCCGCGCCGCCGCCCGGTCCTCCCGGCCCGCCCGCGGCCGCCGGCCCGGCCGCCCCGAGCAGCAGCACCAGCGCCCCGGCCACCGCCCCCGCGGCCTTGGTGAGCGGTAGCCGTGCGGTGGTTGCGGTGGTGAGGTCGGTCCGTGGCATGGGCAGGCCCTTCACTCGCGGCAGCCGGGAGCGGGCCTGCGGCAGCGGACCCGCTGTCATACCACCGGCGGTCCGCCGACCGGGCAACCGACACGCGTCCGATCGGGTGCTGAGGTGGGTAACTCGCGCACGCCCGTCTGAGTACGTACGCCGATGCCCGGCCCCCGGTCGCCCGGCTTGACTGGCGCCATGAGCCGGAACCACTTCGTGTCCCCGACGCCGGCGGTGCCCTGGCCGCCCGACCAGGACCGCCGGGCCTGGGTGGCACCCGCCGTCGCGACCGTGCTGCTGGTGTTTCTGGTGCCCCCGGCGTTCCTGCTGGGCGCGATGTCCGCCATGGCGACCGACAGCTGCGGGCCCGACGACTGTTCGCAGGCCCTGACGACCTCCCTGAACGTGGTCTACGGGGCCATGCCCGTCGGCGGCCTGCTCACCTTCTGCACCTGGCTCACGTCCTGGGTGCTGCCGTGGCAGGTCCGGTGGTCGGGCCTGCGCGCCTGGATGGCGGTGCTCTCCCTGCTGCCGCCGCTGTTCGTCATCCTGCTGGTGTTCCACCTCCCGCAGGGGTAGGGCCGGGTGCGGAAGGGGTGCGTGCCGTGCGACGCCCGGCACGCACCCCCGCCGCATCCGTGCCCCCCCAAAGCCCCGGGAACCCGGCCCGG
>NZ_JAPJDM010000014.1:0-156523 GCF_026242095.1 Streptomyces sp. NEAU-W12 | reverse complement strand
CCCCCCGCCGCGGGGGGGGGGGCGGGGGGGGGCGGGGGGGGGGCGGGGGCCCCCCCCCCCCCCCCCCCCCGCCGCATCCGTGCCGCCCGAAAGCCCGGGTACGCCGGCCCGGTAGGAGGGCTTCCGGGCGGCACGCCGGGAGCACGCTCCCCAAGCTCCCGGCTTCGCTCGAGCAGGGGGACCCCCAGGACGCCGCGCGGCCGCCCTCCGGGCGACGGCGCCCCTTCCGCCCCAGGTCCTGGCGCGGCCCGGTCCGGCGCTAGCCCTCCGCGAGCAGCTCGTCCGCGTCCATGATCCGGTACGCGTACCCCTGCTCCGCCAGGAACCGCTGGCGGTGGGCGGCGAAGTCCTGGTCGATGGTGTCGCGGGCGACGACGGAGTAGAAGTGGGCCTGGTGGCCGTCCGCCTTGGGGCGCAGCACCCGGCCCAGCCGCTGGGCCTCCTCCTGCCGGGACCCGAAGGTGCCCGACACCTGGATGGCCACGGTCGCCTCCGGCAGGTCGATCGAGAAGTTCGCGACCTTGGACACGACCAGGACGCTGATCTCGCCCTCCCGGAACGCGTCGAACAGCTTCTCCCGCTGCGCGTTCGACGTCTCGCCCTTGATCACGGGCGCGTCCAGGTGTTCGCCCAGTTCGTCCAGCTGGTCGATGTACTGCCCGATGACGAGGATCTGCTGCCCCGCGAACCGCCGGACGATCGCCTCCGTCACCTTCCGCTTGGTCGCGGTCGTCGCGCAGAAGCGGTACTTCTCCTCGGTCTCCGCGGTGGCATACGCGATCCGCTCGGAGTCGGTGAGGTTGACCCGGACCTCGACGCAGTCGGCGGGCGCGATGTAGCCCTGCGCCTCGATCTCCTTCCACGGCGCGTCGAACCGCTTCGGCCCGATCAGCGAGAACACGTCCGACTCGCGGCCGTCCTCGCGTACGAGCGTGGCCGTGAGTCCCAGCCGCCGGCGGGCCTGGAGGTCCGCCGTGAACTTGAAGACGGGGGCGGGCAGCAGGTGCACCTCGTCGTAGAGGATCAGGCCCCAGTCCCGGGAGTCGAACAGCTCCAGGTGCGGGTAGACGCCCTTGCGGCGGGTCGTCAGCACCTGGTAGGTGGCGATGGTGACGGGCCGGATCTCCTTGCGCGTCCCGCTGTACTCGCCGATCTCCTCCTCGGTCAGCGAGGTACGCCTCACCAGCTCGTGCTTCCACTGGCGGGCCGAGACCGTGTTGGTGACCAGGATCAGCGTGGTCGACTTCGCCTGCGCCATCGAACCGGCGCCCACCAGCGTCTTGCCCGCGCCGCAGGGCAGGACGACCACCCCGGAGCCGCCGTGCCAGAAGTTCTCCACGGCCTGCTTCTGGTAGGGGCGCAGCGCCCACCCCTCCTCGCGCAGCTCGATGTCGTGCGCCTCGCCGTCCACGTACCCGGCGAGGTCCTCGGCGGGCCAGCCCAGCTTCAGCAGCACCTGCTTGATCTGCCCGCGCTCCGAGGGGTGCACGGCGACGGTGTCCGGGTCGAGGCGGGCGCCGACCAGCGGGGCGATCCGCTTGGAGCGCAGCACCTCCTCCAGGACGGGCCGGTCGGTGCTGGTCAGCACGAGACCGTGCACCGGGTGCTTGAGCAGGCTGAGCCGGCCGTAGCGGTCCATCGTCTCCGCGATGTCGACGAGCAGCGCGTGCGGCACCGGGTAGCGGCTGTACTTCACCAGCGCGTCCACGACCTGCTCGGCGTCGTGCCCGGCGGCCCGCGCGTTCCACAGGCCGAGCGGGGTCACCCGGTAGGTGTGGATGTGTTCCGGCGCCCGCTCCAGCTCGGCGAACGGGGCGATGGCACGACGGCACTCACCGGCCTGCTCGTGGTCGACTTCCAGGAGAAGCGTCTTGTCGGACTGGACGATGAGCGGACCATTCACGCGCGGCTGCCTTTCTGCGACGGGCTCGGCACGGGCATGCACGGGCACAGCACGGCCAAACGTCCAGTTTGCCTGATCGCCCGCCGCCCGGGGGCCGGAGTGACGGTGGCCACAGCACGGGCGGCGAAGCGCCGTACGGGGGAGCGGGCAGGCGCCGGTCCGGGCCCGGACGCGGAGAGTCGCGACTTCCGCCTCGCCGTCGGCCGGGAAACGGCGCGAACCGGGGGGCGGGGTGGCGGAGCGCCGCCGTCCGGACGCCGGGGACCACGCGCGGAACCACGCCCCGGAACAGGCCTGGGCCGAGTGGGACCCGGAACCGCGCTGATTCCCCTCGCTCCGGGCCCGGCACCCCCGTCACCCGGCTCGTCCCCGAAGCCGGACCGGAGTGTCTGGGGCAGCGGCTGCCGCACGACCGGCGGGGCGCCGTGGTCGCCCACCCGGTGCGGCGCGGGACCGACGCGGTGACCGGCCGGTTGCCGTCCCGTCTGCCCTGAACGGCGTCCGGCGGCTGCCGGGGGTCGCAGAGGGCATGCGGCCGACCGTCCGTAAGAGACCCGCTAAGAACGTCCGGACCGCCGTACGGAAGCCGTCAACGGCGGCCGAATCCAGCTGTACAGGCGCTTTTCTCTTCTTGTCAGATTCTCCTTTCGAACCTCACTGGGAGTTCGCGATGGCCGACGTGGCCTTCGTCGCCGTCACGATCGCGCTGTTCGCGCTCGTGGCTCTCGTCGCCAAGGGGGTGACGAAGCTGTGACCGTCGAGAACATCGTCGGCCTGGTCGTCGCCGTCGCCGTGCTGGGATACCTCGTCCTCGCCCTGATCCACCCGGAGAGGTTCTGAGCACCGCATGAGCCCCGTCCTCGCCGGCGTGCTCCAGCTGCTCGCTCTCACGGCCGCGCTGGCGCTCGCCCACGTTCCCCTCGGCACCCACATGGCCAGGGTCTACTCCTCCGACAAGCACTGGCGCGTGGAGAAGTGGCTCTACAAGGGCATCGGTGCCGACCCTGACACGCAGATGCGCCGGACCGCCTATCTGCGCGGCGTGCTGTCCTTCTCCGTGGTCGGTGTCCTCTTCCTCTACGCCCTCCAGCGGCTCCAGGGCGTGCTGCCCGGCTCGCTGGGTTTCGCCTCGATCGATCCGGACCAGGCGTTCAGCACCGCCGTCTCCTTCGTCACCAACACGAACTGGCAGTCGTACTCCGGCGAGCAGGCCATGGGCCACGTCGTGCAGACCGCCGGTCTGGCCGTGCAGAACTTCGTCTCCGCGGCGGTCGGGATCGCCGTCTGCGTCGCTCTGGTGCGGGGATTCGCCCCTCCCCGGGTTCCCGGCTCCGCCCGAGCAGGGGGGACCTCCCTGCGCAACGGCGAGCTGGGCAACTTCTGGGCCGACCTGGTGCGGGGTGTGGTCCGTGTCCTGGTGCCGCTCGCGGCCGTCGGTGCGGTCGTCCTCGTGGCCTGCGGGGTGATCCAGAACTTCTCCGGCATCCATGAGGTCGGTCAGTTCACGGGCGGCACGCAGGAGTGGAACGGTGGCGCGGTCGCCTCGCAGGAGGCCATCAAGGAGCTCGGTACCAACGGCGGCGGCTACTTCAACGCCAACTCCGCCCACCCGTTCGAGAACCCCACTCCGTTCACGAACCTCTTCGAGATCTTCCTGATCCTTCTCATCCCCTTCTCGCTGACCCGGACGTTCGGCCTCATGGTCGGCTCCGTCCGGCAGGGCCACGCGATCCTCGCGACCATGGCCACCATCTGGGTCGTCTTCACCGTCCTGATGATGTGGACCGAGTTCGCCCACCGCGGCGCGGCACTCGAGCTTGCGGGCGGCGCCACGGAGGGCAAGGAGGTCCGCTTCGGTGTCGGTGCCTCCTCCATCTTCGCGGTGGCCACCACCCTGACCTCCACGGGTGCGGTGGACTCCTTCCACTCCTCCTTCACCGGCCTCGGCGGCGGTATCACGATGCTCGGCATGATGCTCGGCGAGATCGCGCCCGGCGGTGTCGGCTCCGGCCTCTACGGCATGCTCGTCATGGCGGTCGTCGCGGTGTTCGTCGCCGGCCTGATGGTGGGCCGCACCCCCGAATACCTCGGCAGGAAGATCGGCATCCGGGAGATCAAGTTCGCCGCCTGCTACATCCTGGTCACCCCGGCCCTGGTACTGACCTTCACCGCCGCGGCGATGACGCTCCCCACCCCGGCGAACTCGATGACCCACAGCGGAGCGCACGGGTTCTCCGAGATCCTCTACGCCTACACCTCCGCCTCGAACAACAACGGCTCCGCCTTCGCCGGTCTGAACGCGGACACCCAGTGGTTCAACACCACGCTCGGCATCGCGATGCTGCTCGGCCGTTTCCTGCCGATGGTGTTCGTCCTGGCGCTGGCGGGGTCGCTGGCGGAGCAGAAGCCGGTTCCGGCCACCGCGGGCACCCTGCGTACCGAGAAGCCCCTGTTCACCGGGCTGCTGGTGGGGGTGGTCCTGATCATCACCGGTCTGACCTACTTCCCGGCGCTTGCGCTGGGCCCCCTCGCGGAAGGGCTGGCGCCATGACCACCGACACGCAGAAGCACGAGGACCCGATGTCCACCACCGCCCCGGCCCGGACGCCGCACCACGACGCACCCACCGGGCCCACGTCCGGTCAGGGCCGTGTCGGCGCGGGCGCCTTCGACCCGAAACAACTGGTCAGGTCGCTGCCCGACGCCCTCCGCAAGCTCGATCCGCGGGTGATGGTGAAGTCGCCCGTCATGTTCGTGGTCCTGATCGGGTCCGTTCTGACGACGGTGTTCTCCTTCCTGGACCCGGGCGACTGGTTCGGCTGGACGATCAGCGCCTGGCTCTGGCTGACCGTGCTCTTCGCCAACCTCGCGGAGGCCGTCGCCGAGGGCCGCGGCAAGGCGCAGGCCGACACCCTGCGCAGGGCCAGGACCGACGCCGTCGCCCGCCGTCTCGTGGACGGGCGCGAGGAGCGGGTGCCCGGCACCCGGCTGGGCGTCGGCGACCTGGTCGTCTGCGAGGCGGGCGACACCGTCCCCGGGGACGGTGACGTCGTCGAGGGTGTCGCCTCCGTGGACGAGTCGGCGGTCACCGGCGAGTCGGCTCCGGTCATCCGTGAGTCCGGCGGCGACCGCAGCGCCGTCACCGGCGGTACGAAGGTTCTCTCCGACCGCGTTGTCGTCCGGATCACCACGAAGCCCGGTGAGACCTTCATCGACCGGATGATCAACCTGGTCGAGGGTGCTGCCCGGCAGAAGACGCCCAACGAGATCGCGCTGAACATCCTGCTCGTCTCGCTGACCGTCGTCTTCCTCCTCGCCTGCGCCACGCTGCCGCCGTTCGCGGACCACGCGGGCACGGAGTTGACGATGGTCGTGCTCGTCGCGCTCCTGGTCTGCCTCATCCCGACGACGATCGGGGCCCTGCTGTCGGCGATCGGTATCGCGGGCATGGACCGGCTGGTGCAGCGCAACGTGCTGGCCACGTCGGGCCGCGCGGTCGAGGCCGCCGGCGACGTCTCCACGCTGCTGCTGGACAAGACCGGCACCATCACGCTGGGCAACCGGCAGGCCGCCGGGTTCCTCCCGGCACGCGGTGTCACCGAGGCCGAGGTCGCGGACGCCGCCCAGCTGTCGTCGCTGGCCGACGAGACCCCGGAGGGCCGCTCCGTGGTCGTCCTCGCCAAGGAGGGGTACGGACTGCGCGAACGCCACCAGGGCGAACTCGTCGGTGCCGACTGGATCCGGTTCACCGCCCGGACCCGCATGTCGGGCGTCGACACGGACGGACGCAAGGTGCGCAAGGGCGCGGTGGGTTCCGTGACCGCCTGGGTCGAAAAGCGCGGCGGCACGGTCGCCGCGGACGTGGGCGAGACCGCGGACCGCACCTCCGAGGCGGGCGGCACACCGCTGCTGGTGGCGGTCGAAGACGACCGGGGCGCTCGCGCCCTGGGCGTCATCCACCTCAAGGACGTCGTCAAACACGGCATGCGCGAGCGGTTCGAGGAACTGCGCCGCATGGGCATCAGGACCGTCATGATCACGGGCGACAACCCGCTGACCGCCAAGGCGATCGCCGACGAGGCCGGCGTCGACGACTTCCTCGCCGAGGCCACCCCCGAGGACAAGCTGGCCCTCATCAAGCGCGAACAGGCCGGCGGCCGGCTGGTCGCGATGACCGGCGACGGCACCAACGACGCCCCTGCGCTGGCCCAGGCGGACGTCGGCGTGGCGATGAACACCGGAACGTCGGCCGCCAAGGAGGCCGGCAACATGGTCGATCTCGACTCCAACCCGACCAAGCTCATCGAGATCGTGGAGATCGGCAAGCAGCTCCTCATCACCCGCGGCGCGCTCACGACGTTCTCCATCGCCAACGACGTCGCCAAGTACTTCGCGATCATCCCGGCCCTGTTCACCGCCGTCCACCCGGGCCTGGACAAGCTCAACGTCATGCGTCTGTCCTCGCCCGACTCCGCGATCCTCTCGGCGGTGATCTTCAACGCGCTGATCATCGTCGCCCTGGTCCCGCTCGCGCTGAGGGGCGTGCGCTACCGGCCGACGAGCGCCGACCGGATGCTCCGCCGCAACCTCGCCGTCTACGGGCTCGGCGGGCTGATCGCCCCCTTCGCCGGCATCAAGATCATCGACCTGCTCGTCTCCCTCGTCCCCGGAATCGGCTGATCTCCATGAACCACTCCGTGTCGAACACCGCCCGGCTCCTCGGGACGGGCCTGCGAGCCCTCCTCGTCCTGACCCTGGTCACCGGCGTCGTCTATCCGCTGGTGATCACCGGTGTCGCCCAGGGGCTCCTCCCGGGGCGGGCGAACGGCTCCGAGATCGAGGCGGACGGCAAGGTCGTCGGCTCCTCACTGATCGGGCAGTCGTACACCCTGCCACCGAAGGAGGGGCAGAAGACCCCGGAACCGGACCTGAAGTGGTTCCAGGGCCGTCCGGCCAACGGCCTCGGCACCAACAGCGTCAACACCCGGTACGAGCTCATCCTGTCCGGCGCGACCAACCGCTCCGCCGACAACGCGGAGCTGATCCAGTGGGTGAAGGACGCCAAGGCCGCGGTCGTCGAGGACAACTCCGTGGGTGGCCGCACCGTCAGGCCCTCCGACGTGCCCGCCGACGCGGTCACCTCCTCCGGCTCCGGCCTGGACCCGCACATCTCCCCGCAGTACGCGGACCTCCAGGTCCACCGGGTCGCGGAGCGGAACGGCCTGCCCGTCGCACAGGTCGACAGGCTGGTCGAGGAGCACACCCGGGGCCGCACCCTCGGCTTCCTCGGTGAACCCCGGGTCAATGTGCTCGAACTGAACATCGCGCTCAAGGAACTCAGGGCCGAGAGCTGATGGAACGAGGCGAAGGGCGGGAGCCGGCGTTCCGGAGGGTCTTCCGAGGCCGCCGGCTCCTATCGCCGCGAACTCCCGGCGGACCGTTCCACCCCGTGCACGACAGGAAAGGCGTCCACCGATGACCCGGGTGCTGGTCGTGGAGGACGACCCCCAGCTCGTACGCGCGCTCGTCATCACCATGCAGGCCCGCCACTACGGGGTCGATGCGGCCCCGGACGGCGCCACCGCCCTGCGCCTGGTCGCCGTGCGCCGGCCCGACGTGGTCGTCCTCGACCTCGGCCTGCCGGACATGGACGGCGTCGAGGTCATCAAGGCGCTGCGCGGCTGGACCCGCGTGCCGGTCCTGGTGCTGTCCGCCCGCCAGGCCTCCGACGAGAAGGTCGACGCGCTGGACGCGGGAGCCGACGACTACATCACCAAGCCGTTCAGCATGAACGAGCTGCTCGCCCGTCTGCGCGCCGCGGTCCGCCGCACGGAGACCGCGCCGAGCGCCCCCGGGGTCCCACTGGTCACGACGGACGGCTTCACCGTCGACCTGGTCGCGAAGAAGGTCCGCCGGGCCGACCACGACATCCACCTGACCCCGACGGAGTGGCACCTGCTGGAGATCCTGGTGACCCACCCCGGCCGTCTCGTCACGCAGAAACAGCTGCTGCACGAGGTCTGGGGCGTGACCCTGGGCAACAAGACCAACTACCTGCGGGTGTACATGGCCCAGCTGCGCCGCAAACTGGAGGCCGACCCCTCCCGCCCCCGCTATCTCATCACCGAGCCCGGGATGGGCTACCGCTTCGAGGCGTGACCCCGGCCCGGCCGTACCGCCCGCACCACCACGAGAGCAGAAACGAGACCATGGCACGCGGCAGACTCCGGATCTACCTCGGCGCGGCACCGGGCGTCGGCAAGACCTACGCCATGCTGTCCGAGGCGCACCGAAGGGCGGAACGCGGCACCGACTGCGTGGTCGGCTTCGTGGAGTCCCACGACCGGCCCCGCACCCGGAGGATGCTGCACGGCCTGGAGGAGGTGCCGCGCAGACGGCTGGAGTACCGGGGGACCACGTTCACGGAAATGGACCTGGACGCGGTGCTGGCCCGCCGCCCCGGAGTCGTCCTCGTCGACGAGCTCGCCCACACCGACGTTCCGGGCTCCCGCAACACGAAGCGCTGGCAGGACGTGGAGGAACTGCTCGCGGCCGGAATCGACGTCATCTCCACGGTCAACATCCAGCACCTGGAGTCGCTCGGCGACATCGTCGAGTCCATCACGGGCGTACGCCAGCAGGAGACCGTGCCGGACGAGGTGGTGCGCCGGGCCGACCAGATCGAACTGGTCGACATGTCGCCCGAGGCCCTGCGCCGACGGATGGCGCACGGCAACGTCTACACACCCGACAAGGTCGACGCAGCCCTGTCCAACTACTTCCGCCCCGGCAATCTCACCGCCCTGCGCGAACTGGCCCTGCTCTGGGTGGCCGACCGGGTCGACGAGTACCTGCAGCAGTACCGCACCGAGCACGGGGTCCGCACGATCTGGGGCTCGCGCGAGCGGATCGTGGTCGGCCTGACCGGTGGGCCCGAGGGCCGGACGTTGATACGGCGGGCGGCACGCCTCGCGGAGAAGGGGGCCGGAGGTGAGGTGCTGGCGCTCTATGTGGCCCGCAGCGACGGGCTGACCTCGGCCTCGCCCAAGGAACTGGCCGTCCAGCGCGCCCTGGTCGAGGATCTGGGCGGTACCTTCCACCATGTCGTCGGTGACGACATCCCGACCGCGCTCCTGGAGTTCGCCCGCGGGGCGAACGCCACGCAGATAGTGCTCGGAGCGTCCCGGCGCAAGGGCTGGCAGTACATACTCGGGCCCGGCGTGGGTGCCACCGTCGCCCGTGACTCCGGGCCCGACCTGGACGTCCACCTCATCACACACGACGAGGTGGGAAAGGGCCGCGGCCTCCCGGCCGCCCGAGGCGCTCGGCTCGGGCGGCCCCGCATCGCGGCCGGGTGGCTGGTCGGCGTACTCGGCCCCGCCCTGTGGACCCTGCTGCTGAAAGCCGCTCTGCCCGATGTGGGCCTGGCCAACGACATGCTGTTGTTTCTCGCGCTCACGGTGGCGGCGGCGCTGCTCGGCGGCCTGCTGCCCGCCCTCGCCTCCGCCGCGGTGGGATCACTGCTGCTCAACTGGTACTTCGCGCCGCCGATCCGGACCTTCACCATCGCCGACCCCCGGAACATCCTCGCCCTCACGGTCTTCGTGGGCGTCGCCGTGTCCGTGGCCTCGGTGGTGGACCTCGCGGCACGCCGCACCGACCAGGCGGCCCGGCTGCGCGCCGAGGCGGAGACCCTGTCCTTCCTCGCCGGCAGCGTGCTGCGCGGGGAGACCAGCCTGGAGGCGCTGCTGGAGCGCGTGCGGGAGACCTTCGCCGTGGACTCCGTGGCGTTGTTGGAGAGGGAGAACGACAAGGCGCTGTGGACCTGCGCCGGCAGCGTCGGGGCCACCCCCGCCGTGGCACGGCCCGAGGACGCCGACGTGGACGTGCCGGTGGGCGACCACATGGCGCTCGCGATCCGCGGCCGGGTGCTGCCCGCCTCCGACCGCCGCGTCCTGGCCGCGTTCGCGGCGCAGGCCGCCGTCGTCCTGGACCGCCGACGGCTTCAGTCCCAGGCCGACCAGGCCAGGGACCTGGCCGAGGGCAACCGCATCCGTACCGCTCTGCTCGCCGCGGTCAGCCACGACCTGCGCACTCCGCTCGCCGGGATCAAGGCGTCCGTGTCGTCGCTGCGGTCGGACGACGTGGAATGGTCTCAGGAGGACCGGGCCGGGCTCCTGGAGGCGATCGAGGAGGGCGCCGACCGTCTCGACCACCTGGTCGGCAACCTGCTCGACATGTCCCGCCTGCAGACCGGAACCCTCACGCCGCTGATCCGTGAGGTGGACCTGGACGAGGTCGTTCCGCTGGCCCTGGGCGGGATTCCGGAACCGGAGTCGGTCGTCGTCCTGGACATCTCCGAAAGCCTTCCCATGGTGGCGACGGACAAAGGGCTGCTGGAGCGGGTGGTCGCCAACGTCGTGGAGAACGCCGTCAAATACAGCCCCGAGGACGAGCCGGTCCTGGTGACGGCCAGCACGCTCGCCGACCGGGTGGAACTGCGTGTGGTGGACCGGGGGCCGGGCGTTCCCGACGAGGTCAAGGAGCTCATCTTCTCCCCGTTCCAGCGCTACGGCGACGCCCCGCGGAGGGACGGGGTCGGCCTCGGCCTGGCGGTCGCCCGCGGTTTCGCCGAGGCCATGAGGAGCACCCTGCAGGCCGAGGACACCCCCGGCGGTGGCCTCACCATGGTCCTCAGTCTCCCCGCCGCCGCGGGCTGCCCACCGGCTGCCCACCGGCTGTCCCCGGCCTTCCCGCTGCCGCCGCACCCTAGGGGGGAACGCCGCGCGTGACCCGCCCCGCCTTCCGCGGGCTCCTCGACTGCCGGATGCGCAGCGTCCCCCGGACGCGCCGGTTCCTCCCGGTCCCCGACCCCGCGACAAAAAAGGAAGCCGGCGACGTCGTCCTCGAGCGCGTCTTCCTCTCACACCCCGTTCCGGTCGTGCCCGGACCCGACCCCGGCGGCGGCCACGGCACCGCCCACCGCCCCGGTGAACCGGCCGCGCACCTGACGGCACCGGCCCGCAGCAGCGGCCCGCGCCCGTCAGCGGACCGTGCCCGGCCGTGCCGTCCTGCGGGCAGGCGGGCCTGCCGTACGCCGTCGTCGCGGCGAGGCAGCCGTCGGCGTCCGACGCCGCGCTCCGTACCGTGCGGGGAGAGCGCGCGGCGGAGCGGGCTTCAGCTCTCCTCGTCCGCGAGTTCCGCGACCCCGGTGATCCGGTGCAGCGGGTACGTCCGCACTTCGTCGGCCGTGTGGTCGTACGCGGTGACGAAGCCGCCCTCGACACGGACCGGGGCGATGACGCGCCGGCCGGCGACGCCCTCGGCGTTGACGTGGCCGATCCACAGCGCCTCGCCGGTGAGGACGGCGGCCTGCAGGGTGGCGAGTGTCTCGGCGGCCCCGGTGCGCGGCAGCGCACCGCTCCCCGCCCCGGGACCGCCCGTCTCCCCGCCCGTCTCCCCGGCTGTGGTCCTGCGCGGGGCCGTCGCGGCGAGGTCGCCGGCGCGGACGGCGCGGATCGCCGCCGCGAGCAGGGTCTCGTCGGGCGCCGGCGGCCCCTCCGGGACCGGCTCGGGTGCCGTGCGCGGCGGGGTGCGGCGGGCGTCGGCGCGGGTGATCAGGACATCGCCCTCGGCGGACTCGGCGGCCGGCGCGAACCCCATCTGGCGCAGCCCCTCCAGCAGGCCGGCCGGATCGGCCCGCGCGGCCAGCACGGTCGGCGCGATCCGGCGCAGGCCCAGCCCGGCGGCCCGCTTGTCGGCGAGGATCTCGTTCAGCACCGCGTCGTCGTCGCAGCGCACGTACGCGGAGGCGGCGCCCACCCGCAGGTGCCCGTGCCTGCGGGCCACGTCGTCGATCAGGTAGGTCAGCGGCTGCGGCACCGGTGTACGGGAGTGCGCGGAGAGGAAGGCGTGCAGGTCGGTGGCGGCCCGGCCGGCGTCCAGGGCACGGCGCACCGAGCCCGGCGTGAACCGGTAGACGGTCGCCCCGCCCTTCGACTCCACGTCCGCCAGCACCCCCAGCATGTCCGCGAGCGGCCGCTGGAGCGGGCCGGGCGCGACCGCCGTCAGGTCGGCCTGGAGCAGGACGTGGTCCAGCGGTTCGGGCAGCAGCGGGGCGAGCAGCCGGGCGGCGGAGGAGGACGCGGCGGCCTGCTCGGCGGCGGTGAGGGCAGGGAGGGTGGGGGAGAGCGGGGGCGGGGCGGGGGAGCTCGGGTGCGGGACGGACGGCCGGTGGTGGTGGTGGACGGGGAGACGGTCGCCCGGCCCCGTCGGCTCCGGCCCCGCCGCCCCCGGCTGCGACGCGGATCCCGGCCCCGTGCTGGGTCCTGTGCTGGGTCCTGTCCCCGGTCCCGTGCCCGGTCCTGTGCCCGTGCCCGGTCCTGTGCCCGTGCCCGTCCCCAGCGCCGTCACCGGCCCTGGGGGCGTCCGCCCCGCCTGTGCCTTCGGCGCGGGCAACCCGAGTACGGCCCGTCCGTGCGCGGACAGCGCGCCGCGGCCGGTGATGCCCAGCATCTCGGCCTCGGCCAGCGTCCACCGGGCGAGCCGCGAGCGCAGATCGTCGCCCTCGCCCGCGCC
Source organism: Streptomyces sp. NEAU-W12 (assembly GCF_026242095.1). NCBI lineage: Bacteria > Bacillati > Actinomycetota > Actinomycetes > Kitasatosporales > Streptomycetaceae > Streptomyces > Streptomyces sp. NEAU-W12. The sequence continues at coordinate 144,042 of NZ_JAPJDM010000014.1, read as the reverse complement.
CCCTGCGGCGGAACCGGGGCCTGCCGCGCCGCCCGCCGGGCGCGGCGGCCGCTCCCACCGCAGCCGCTCCGACACCGACCCGGAGTCCGGCGCCGCCCCTTCCGGCAGCCCCGCCAGCAGGGCCAGCACCCGGCGCCGCACCTCGGGCGCCGCCGACCGGTCGAGCCCCGGACCGAGCGCCGCCAGGGTGTGGTCCTTCGCGTCCCGCCCGCCGACCAGCCCCGGCGTCCGGGTCGCCGCCAGCCACGCCGCGGCGAGCGTCGTCCAGCGCTCGGCGGCGGGCCGTTCGAGCCAGCTGTCGTACGCCGGGGTCGCCGCGTACCGCTCGTCGGCCTCACCGTCGGAGGCCACCAGCCCCGCCGCATACGCCAGTTCGACCCAGAAGGCGGCGACCGTCTCGGGCACGTCCAGGGCGACGGCGGTCCGCCTCAGGTCCCGCACGCTCAGCCCGCCGGACCGCAGCACCGCCGGGCCGCCCTCGTTCCAGTCCTTCAGCAGCTCCTCGACGGTCGCCAGCGCCGTGTACGCCTGTCCGGCCGCCGTCGCGTCCACCACCTGGGGACGGTGCGTGGCCGCGGCCTCGACCGGCGGCGGCACCGGCTCCGTCGTCCGGTGCGCCCGCCCGCCGCGCAGATGCAGCGCCACCTCCCGCGGCAGGACGACCGTCCCGGGCGCGGTCGGCAGCAGCAGCCCGCGGTCCAGCAGCCGGCGCAGCCGGGTCGCCGGATCGGCGGTGACCTGACCGTAGGGCGGCCCCCAGACCAGCCGCTCCAGCACCTCCACCGATTCCGGCGGCACCTCGGCCAGCAGCGCCGCCATCCGCGCCCGGTCCGTGAACAGCCCGGTCAGCGCCGCCACGGCGGAGACCGAGTCGTGCGTGGAGGGCAGTCCGACCGTCGTGACGATCTCCTGGATCCGCCCCGGGGACATCCCGGCCGTCGCCTCCCGCACGGTCGGGCCGAGGCCCGTCGGCGAGGGGTGCTGCGGGGACGGGGAGAGCAGCTCGCGGGCCGTACGGACCAGCCGCAGCCGGTCGTCGTCGCCCCACACCAGCGCCTGCTCGCGCAGCGTCCGCACGGCGCCCGGCAGCGCGGCGGACACCGCCGGGTCGCCCTCGTCGCCCGCGAGCAGCCCGAGCAGTTCGTCGTACGACGCCGGATCGGCCGCCACGGCCAGCGCCTGCGCGGTCTGCGTCGTGAACCGGTCCAGCCGCTCCAGGGCGCGGACGACCGAGGCGCGCGTACCGGCCCGGGTGGCCAGCTGCGTGAGGTCGGCGGGCACGGGCGTGACGAGATCCGGCCGGCTGCGCAGGAGCGCGGCAAGCCCGGCGTCGTCCCGTGCCCGGAGCGCCTCCGCGAGGGATCGGGGGGCCGCCGCGGGCTTCTCCTCGGTGCTCATCCGCATCACCGTAGCGGGTGGATCCGCGGGTGGGGTGCGTGGAGTTGGGCCGGCCGGCCGGACTCGCGGTACCGTCGTGCGACGTCGCCCGCCAACGCAACCGCCCCGGAGGGGACTTCGTGGGTATCGAGAGTGACCAGGTCGTCTACGAGTATCTGAGCCGCGTCGGCGACGTGGCCCAGCAGCGGCAGCTGCCGTCGGCGACCCGCATGCGTCTGGTCGCCGGGCTGCGGGACGAGATCGACCGGCGCCGGGCGAAGGCCGTGGTCGACTCCCCGACGGCCGTGCGCCGCATCATCTCCCGTATGGGCACCCCGGACGAGGTCGTGACGGCGGCCTCTTCCGGCGCCCCCGGCAGCGCATCCGGCAGCGCATCCGGTATTGAGGGGGCGGCTTTCGGCGCGGAGGGGAGCGCGGGCGCCACCCCGGGCCGGCCCGCGCCGGCACCCGCCGCGGTTCCCGCCCAGCGGGGCGGCGACCGCGGCCGGCGGGCGAAGAGCGTCCTGCGCCGCGCGGTTCCCCGCCCCCGTCCGGCCGACAGCTCGCCCGCCGCCCCCGCCGCCCCCGCCGCCCCCTCCGCACCCGCCGCCCCCTCCGCACCCGCCGGACCGTCCGCGCCGCACCTGGCCGGTATGGACGAACTCGGCGACAGCGCCATCCAGCCCGACTGGTGGCGGACGGACAGCAGCCCCTTCGGCGTCGGTGACGAGGTCCCCGGCTTCGTCGGCGGCGTCGAGATCCCCGAACTGCTCAAGGCCCCGTCGGCCACGGACGACGCCCCGGGCACCGCCGGGCGGCCGGGCAAAAGCGTCCCCGCCCCCGCCCCCGCCCCCGTCGTCGTCGAGGCCGGGAACGAGAAGGAGAAGACCGGTTCCGCCTTCCGCCGCCGGCTCCCGCGCCTCCCGGCCGGCAACTGGAGCAACCCGCTGCTCCTGGTCGCCGCGGGCCTGCTGGTCGTGGGCGCCGTGCTCGGCAACTGGTTCGCCCTGTTCCTCGGCTGGGTCATCGTCTACGCCTCCCGCCGCCTCAGCCAGGCCGAGATCAAGTGGGCGGTCGTCGTCCTGCCCGGTCTCGCGATCGCGGGCGGAGTCGCCTGGCTGTGGGGCAGGACCGAGGGACGCTGGGGCACCCCCATCGCCGACGGCGCCATGAACGAGGCCGTCTCCGAGACCTGGCCCTGGGTGGTCCGGGCCGCCGCCGTCGCCTCGGCCCTGTTCCTGACCTGGCGCTCCCAGCGACCCCGCTAGGGCCTGGGGCGAGCGTGACGCCTGCCGTGCGGCGCCCGGCAGGCACTCCCGCCGCACCCGCGCCGCCCGGAAGCCCCCGGGTACGCCGGCCCGGCAGGAGGGCTTCCGGGCGGCGCGCCGGGAGCACGCTCCCCGAGCTCTCGGCCTGGCTCGGGCAGGGGGGCCTCCAGGGCGCCGCGCGGCCGCCCCGCGGGCGACGACGCCCCTTTCACAGCAGGCCCTGGACCTGACCGGCGGATCATCCTGGAGAGACGGGGTCCGGCACGCCCGCACGCCCTCCTCCCAAGCTCCTCGGCCAGGGGGAGCCTCCGGTGGCGTTGTGCCGTCCCTCGCCGACCCCTCCCGGCCAGCTCCCGCTCGAGCAGGAGGACCCCCCCCCTCACGGCGCCTCCCTCCTCGGCCCCGCGGCCGCACGCACCAGACCCCGCTCACCCAAGCCGGACAGCCGCCGCCGGTTCCCTCCGCCCCGACCCGCCGGACGGAGCCCGGGGCCGGGGGCATACGGCCGGTCGGTCGTCTGCGTGCGCTGGGCACAATGGCGGGTATGGCCTCCACGACCGCGCTCCCGCCCACCGTCGGCTTCGACCTCGACATGACGCTCATCGACTCCCGGCCCGGCATCCGCGCCTGCTACCAGGCGCTCTCCGAGCGGACCGGAACCCCCATCGACGCCGATCTCGCCGTCACCCGGCTGGGACCGCCCCTCGCGGACGAGCTGGTCAACTGGTTCCCGGCCGACCGGGTAGACGAGGTGGCCGACCTGTACCGGGCGATGTACCCGACGTACGCCATCGCCGCCACGCCCGCGCTGCCCGGCGCCCGCGAGGCCATGTCCGCCGTGCGCGAGGCGGGCGGGCGCGCCGTCGTCGTCACCGCGAAGTACGAGCCGAACGCCAAGCTGCACCTGGCCCACCTCGGCATCGAGCCGGACGCCGTGATCGGCGACCTGTGGGCCGAGCAGAAGGCGCTGGCGCTGCGCGAGCACGGCGCGGGCGTGTACGTCGGCGACCACGTGGGCGACGTACGCGGCGCGCGGACCGCCGACGCACTGTCCGTCGCCGTCGCCACCGGCCCCTGCGCCCCCGCGGAACTGCGGGAGGCCGGCGCGGACGTCGTCCTCGCCGACCTGACCGAGTTCCCCCGCTGGTTCTCGGCCTACGTGGCCGGAGTCCACGCCTGACGCGCGGCGTCATGGGGGTCCCCCCTGCTCGAGCGAAGGCGAGAGCTCGGGGGAGCGTGCTCCCGGCGCGCCGTCCGAAAGTCCTCGTACCGGGCGTACCCGGGCTTTCGGGCGGTGCGGCGGGAGGGCCTGCCGGGCGCCGCACGGCAGACGCCCCTTCCGTCACAGGCCCTGGGCCTGCTTCGTGGCGGCGCGGGCCTGACGGCGTCCCGCCGCGGCCGACCGCAGCACGCCGGCGCCCGCCATCAGGAATCCGACGCCCATGAGCATGCTCAGTACGAACATGTACGTCGGAAAGGCGTCGATTCCGAGGAACAACGGTGCCACCGTGACCAGAGTGGCCACAGCGCCGATGATGAAGACGATGCCGCCGGCACGGACCAGGCCGTCTCCGGGGGCCGGGGAATTCGCTTGGGTTTTGTCAGCCACCGGACCAGGGTAGTTCCTGGCGCGAGGGAACAACCCGGTGACGTCTTGTCAGCGGCCCGAAGACCACTAGCCTTGGTTGCGGCGGGTCACCGGGGCCCGCCTGAGTGCTATCAAGAGCCGTTTCCGAAGCAGTTTTCCGACGAGTACGAGGACGAGGACGGTCGTGCCCACCGGCAAAGTCAAGTGGTTCAACAGTGAGAAGGGCTTCGGCTTTCTCTCCCGTGACGACGGCGGGGACGTCTTCGTCCATTCCTCGGTGCTCCCCGCCGGCCTTGAGACGCTGAAGCCGGGCCAGCGCGTCGAGTTCGGCGTGGTCGCCGGGCAGCGCGGGGACCAGGCCCTGTCCCTGACCGTCATCGACCCGACCCCGTCGGTCGCGGCGGCCCAGCGCAAGAAGCCCGACGAGCTGGCCTCCATCGTCCAGGATTTGACGACCCTGCTGGAGAACATCACACCGATGCTGGAGAGGGGCCGCTACCCGGAGCGCACCTCCGGGAAGCAGATCGCCGGCCTTCTGCGCGCCGTCGCCGACCAACTGGACGTCTAGAAGTGTCCTGAGGATCCCGCTCCGGCCGCCCGGGCCACCCGGGTCCGTACGGAAACACCGACCGGGCCGCACCGGGAGGGCCCGGGCGCGTTTTCAGGATCGTCAGAACATTTCCGGGACGTGTTGGGGAAGTCCCGCCCTTCGGGCGGACGGCGCCGATTCCGCCCCCCGTCCCGATGCCTCGGGGTTTCTGCCGGTGGAGTGGTGTCCAGGAGGTGCCTGGACACCGCGCCACCGGCAGAAACCCCTGAGCAACCGGTAGGGGGCCGGCCCCCGCCCGTCTGTGCCCGTGCCTACGGGAACCGCAGGGCGTCCGGGCCGAGGGGCGGTACCAGTCCCTCGGCCGCCGCGCGGGTCAGCAGACCCCGCACCGCCGCGTAGCCGTCCTCGCCGAGGTCGGCGGTGAACTCGTTGACGTACAGCCCGATGTGCTGGTCGGCGACGGCCGGGTCCATCTCCTGGGCGTGCTCCATGACGTACGGGCGGGTCGCCTCGGGGTCGTCCCAGGCGGCCCGTACGGAGGCGCGGACCGCGTCGGCGAGCCGGGTCAGGGCCGCCGGTCCCAGGGACCGCCTGGCGATGATCGCGCCGAGCGGGATCGGCAGCCCGGTGGTCCGCTCCCAGTGCTCGCCCATGTCGGCGAGCTGGTGCAGCCCGTAGTTCCGGTACGTGAAGCGGGCCTCGTGGATCACGAGGCCCGCGTCGACCTTCCCGTCCCGCACGGCCGGCATGATCTCGTGGAACGGCATGACGACGACCTCGCCGACCGGGCCGGGCAGGGTGTCGGCCGCCCAGAGGCGGAAGAGCAGGTACGCCGTCGACCTCTCGCTCGGCACCGCCACCGTACGGCCGCTCAGATCGGCCCCCTCCTCCCGCGTCAGCACCAGCGGGCCGCAGCCCCGGCCGAGCGCACCCCCGCAGGGCAGCAGGGCGTACTCGTCGAGGACGTAGGGGAGGGCCGCGTACGACACCTTCAGCACGTCGAGCTCGCCGCGCTCGGCCATGCCGTTGGTGAGGTCGATGTCGGCGAAGGTGACGTCGAGGGCGGGCGCGCCGGGCACGCGGCCGTGCGCGAGGGCGTCGAAGACGAAGGTGTCGTTCGGGCAGGGGGAGTACGCGATGCCGAGCGGGCGGCCGTCGGTCACGGGCCCACGCTCGCCGGACTCGCCGGGGTTACGGGATTCACTGGTCATGCGGGTTCCAACTCTCCAGGACGGGCGCGAGCTTCCCGAACCCCTCGGCGAGGGCGGTCAGGGCGTCGCCGATGCGCCAGGCGCCGCGGTCGCGCGGCCCCACGGGGTTCGACACCGCCCGGACCTCCAGCACGGGCACGCCGTGCGCGGCGGCGGCCTCGGCGACGCCGAAGCCCTCCATGGCCTCGGCGAGCGCGCGGGGGTGCAGGCCGGCCAGGTGTGCGGCGCGGGCCGCGGTGCCGGTCACCGTCGACACGGTGAGGACGGCGCCGGTGAGGGCGCCGGTCGCGGCGGCCGCGTCCCGGACCAGGGCGGCGGGGGGCAGGTGGGTGACGGTGCCGAAGCCGAGGGCGGTCACCGGCAGGAAGCCGTCCGGCGTCTCGGCGCCCAGGTCGGCGGCGGTGATCTCGTCGGCGACGACGAGCGAGCCGAGGGGCGCGTGCGGCGCGAAACCGCCGGCGATCCCGGCGGAGACGACCAGACGGTAGGGGCTGCCGGCCAAGGCGGCGGCGGTGAGGGCGGTGGCCGTGGAGGCGGCGGCGAGGGCCGGTCCGACACCGGCGGCGAGGACGTCGGGGCCGCCGGCGATCTTGGCCATGCTCCCCCCGGCCGCCCCGGGCAGCGCGACCTGACGCACGGCTCCCGGGAACGCCCCGGCCACCGCGTCCCGCTCGGCGGGGACCGCGGTGGCCACGAGGACGCCGCCCCGGGCCCCGGGCCCCGTACCGGCGGGGGACACGGGTGCGGCGGACGTACCGGGGCCGCTCGGGCCGTTCTCCGGGTCGATCAGGCGTCCTTCTTCAGCCGGAAGTTCCACAGGCCGGTGGCGTTGCTCTCGCCCTCCTTGACCGACACCAGGGTCGAGTCGCCCTGGGCGCCGTACTGGGCGTTGAAGAACACGCTGCCGGGGATGGTGCGGTAGGTCTTGGTGCTGGAGTCGGTCAGCGGCTGACCGTTCATCAGGATCGTCCAGCCCTTGTCGGCCACCTCCGGGTCGACACCGAAGCGCACGGTCTCGTCCGGGTCGACCGTGATCTCCTTGACGTCCTTGTCCTTGAGGCACTTGGAGAGGTCGGCGGCCTTCAGGGCCTCGCCCTCGCCGCCGCAGGTCGCCTCGGAGCTCACCGAGGAGCTGCCGACGGTGAGGGTGGACATCGCCGTCGGCTTGTCACAGGCCGACAGGACGAGCAGTCCGGCGGATACGGCGCCGGCGGTGGCGACGGCACGGCGGCGTCGCACGGCGCGGGCACTCGGAGCGGCTGCGCCGCGAGGCAACGTGGTCATGGGCGAAAGGCTATCGGGCACGCTCCACCCGTTCCCCACGTGGGGGTACGGCGTGGCCGGAGCGTTACGCCACTCGCGCGCGAGCCCTCCCGGGAGCAGGGCAGCGGGGCCGGCCCGGCGGATGCGGGCCGGGGTTGGTGCGAGACCGCCGCCGGAGGTCGCGTCGCCCTGTGCCGGCCGGTCCGTGCGCCGATCGGCGGCTCGTGTCGTCCGGGTGTGCGAGCCGTCCCGGGGAGGGACGGGCAGGGACGGGCCGGGGTTGGTGCGAGACCGCCGCCGGAGGTCGCGTCGCCCTTGTGCCGGCCGGTCCGTGCGCCGGACGGCGGGTTCACGCCACCCGCGTGCGTCCGCTGTCCGTGTCGTGCCGGGCCGAGCCGATCAGGCCGCGGACGGTGGCCAGCCAGCCCGTGGCGACGATCGCGGCGCCCACCGCCAGGCCCAGCGGCCCGACCAGCGGCATCACGATGCCGATCGCCCCGCCCAGCACCCACGACATCTGGAGCAGCGTCTCGGAGCGCGCGAACGCCGACGTACGGACCAGTTCGGGCACGTCCCGCTGGATGAGCGCGTCCAGGGACAGTTTGGCGAGCGCCTGCGCGAACCCGGCGATCCCGGCCAGACAGGCGATCACGACCGCGCTGAACAGCGCCGCCGCGGTGATCGCCGCGGCGGCCACACAGGCCACCACCGTCACGATGATGATCTCCGGCGCGCGGGATCTCAGCGAGGCCCCGACGGCCGTACCGAGCGCGTTGCCCGTGCCCGCCGCCACTCCCACGACGGCCAGGGACACGGCGGCGCTCTGCCCGGACATCGGATGCTCGCGCAGCAGGAACGCGAGGAAGAAGATCAGGAACCCGGTCAGACAGCGGATGGACGCGTTGGCGGCCAGCGCGTGGGTGACGGCCGGGCCGACCGTGCGCAGGCCGGGCCGCTTGACCGGCTTGAGGTGCGGGCCGTGCAGATGCTCCTCGTCCGCCGCGAGCAGCGCCGTGTCCTCCCCCTTCGCGGAGTCCACCTTCGACGGCAGCGTGAACGCCAGCACCGCCCCCGCGACGAACAGGACGAACGCCCCGTACAGGGGCCAGCGCGGCCCGATCTGGTGGAGGCCCGCGCCGATCGGCGCCGCGATGCCGGTGGCCAGCAGGCCGCCCAGGGTGACCCGCGAGTTCGCCTTCACGAGCGAGAACGCGGGTGGCAGCAGCCGCGGCACGACGGCGCTTCTGACCACCCCGTACGCCTTCGAGGAGACCAGCACGCCGAGGGCGGCCGGATACAGCTGGAGGTCGCCGGTGACGACCGCCCCGGACAGCACCAGGGCGAGGATCGCGCGGGCGAGCATCGCACCCGCCATCGCGGCCCGGCGGCCGTGCGGGAGACGGTCGAGGAGCGGGCCGACCACCGGGGCCAGGAGAGTGAACGGGGCCATCGTGATGGCGAGGTAGAGGGCGACCCGGCCGCGGGCCTCGTCCGTCGGCACGGAGAAGAAGACGGTGGACGCGAGGGCGACGGTGATCATGACGTCGCCGGCACCGTTCACCCCGTGCAGTTCGATCAGTTTGCCGAGGCCGGACTCACCGGCGCCGTGCGCGTGGGTGGCCCGGCGGATCCCGCGCGCGGTCCCGGTCACCGGGAGGCGCAGAACGCGCCCGAGCGCGCGCAGCGGACCGCCCGTCCGGCCGGTCCCGACGCGTCGGCCCTTCTGCGGGCCCTTTCCCTTGACCCCATCGGCCTCACCGGTCCCGGTGGCGCCCTGGGGTGTCCTCGCGGTAGCCACGACGTTCATAGTGCCCCGATATGGCGGTACGTAGTGCCGCAACCTCGGTGACGGCTCCGGCACGTGCCGCTGTCCGGCGGAACGCCCCGGTGGTGAGGGGCCCGCCGGGTGTTCGCCGACCGTCGGCCGGCCATCCGCCACGCCGGTGCGGCAAGGGCGTCGCACACGGGCGCCGCGGGTTCCGCGGGCGTGGCGGGGGCGACGGGAGCGGTGCGGATTCCGGCGCGCGATGGCCCGAGAACTACCGTCGGTGTAGGCCATACGCACGCGAGAAGGTAGCGTGCATATCTCAGCCATCCCGCAGAATGGATGGAGGCGCGCCCGAGCACGAATCGGCGCGGACGTCGACGCGGTCCTCCGGTCCGCTCCGTCCGCCCCCCGCGCTGGGAGTGGCGCACTCGTGAGACGGCGTAGGAGAGAAGCGATACCTGTGAGCGCAGCGACAACGCGAAGCCGCACCCCCGACCGCCTGTGCGCCGAGGCGGTCGACCTCGCCCGTGCCGCCGCCGAGGAGGCCGCCGCGCCCGGGGTCGTCGGAGAACACGAAGGGCTGGTCTCCGAGGGCGACCGGGTCGTCACCCACTTCTTCGCCTGCCGCGAGCTCGGCTACCGGGGCTGGCGCTGGGCCGTCACCGTCGCCCGCGCCTCCCGTGCCAAGCTCGTCACGGTGAACGAGTCCGTCCTGCTGCCCGGCCCCGACGCGCTGCTCGCACCGGAGTGGGTGCCGTGGAGCGAGCGGCTGCGCCCCGGCGACATGGGGCCCGGCGACCTGCTGCCCACCGACGCCGAGGACCTGCGGCTGGAGCCCGGCTACTCGGGCGAGGACGAGCCGGCCCCGAACTCGACGGTCGCCTCGGTCACCGGGGAACTCGCCGAGCTGGTGGAGGCGGAGGACGCCGAGGTCGCCGCGGGCTCCCCGGCCGACCTGACGATCGCACCCGCCCGTGGCTCGATCGCGTCGGTCGCCGAGGAACTCGGCATGCGCCGCGCCCGCGTCCTGTCCCGCTACGGCCTGCACGTCGCCGCCGACCGCTGGGAGGAGGCGTTCGGCGCCAAGACCCCGATGGCGCAGGCGGCCCCCGCCTCCTGCGTCAGCTGCGGCTTCCTCGCCCGCATCGGCGGTTCCCTGGGCCAGGCCTTCGGCGTGTGCGCCAACGAGTTCTCCCCGGCCGACGGCCGCGTGGTCTCCCTGGCGTACGGCTGCGGCGGCCACTCCGAGGCCGCGGTCATGCCCAGGCCGCCGCAGCCCGTCCCGCCGAGGATCGACGAGACCCGCGTCGACCCGTTCCCGCTCCGCCCGGCCGCGGACTCCGGCTCGGTCCCGGCGACGGAGGACGAGTCGTCGGCGGAGCTGGGTCACTCGTAGGCGGAGCGCCTCGCCCGCGGGAGGGCTGCCCTCGACGGCCCCGGCGCAGGCTTCGTTCCCCGTCCGCCGTCTCTCCGCCGGGCGCCCGGTGTCCGCTCGGGCGCGGGGTGGGTTTCCTCAGACGTCCTCGAAGTTCCCTTCGGCCTTCGGTGCGGTGATGGCGCGGGTGAGCCGGAGGCGGAGGACCCCGAGGTCGGTGCAGCCCGTGACGCGTGTGCGGACGTCGTCGGAGACGTCGAGACCGCGTTGCGCGAGGACGAGCAGAACGGCTCCGGCCTGCCCTGCGGCGAGGCCCCCGGCGAGGCCTTCGGACCGGCGGCGAGTGAAATAGGCCGCGGCGGGGAACCGTCGGCCCCCTCTTTCGTCGTCTCGCGTTCGTGAGGGAGACGACCAGACGTGCTCGGATACGGAACGAGTACGACCATCGGGGGGATCGATGTTCACTGTTTTCCGACTGCCGGCGCCCGCTGCCCGGCCTTCGCGCGCAGCCGCCACCACCGTCGCGGTGGTGACGGCGGTCGCGGTGCTCACCGGCTGCGGCGGCGACGGAGAGCGCGGGGACACGGCGAAGGGGGGCACGGCGAAGAGGGACACGGCGAAGGGGGGCACGCCGACCTCGCCGAACGCCTCCGCCTCCGCCTCCGCCGAGCCCTCGGCCCCCAGCAGCGTCGGTGCCCTGCCCGACGCGTACGACTTCACTCCCGCTCCGGAGCGGATACCGAGGACGGCCGCCCAGGCCCGCGCTCTCACGCGCGACGTCGTGCTCGCGCCCGCCGACTGGACGCCCGGCATGGTCCGGCACGACCCGTACGAGACGGCCGGCACCTGGCCGGTGCTTCCCGACACCTGTGTCTGGACCCGCGGGAAACTGCCCGACGGGGTGCTGGACAGCCACAACCGCCGTATCGACCTGCCGGCGAAGGACGGCAAGGGCCGTGTCCTGGGATCGGTGACGGTGACCGTGCACCGGGACGAGGCGGGTGCCGAGAGGGAGTTGAAGGACACCGTTCAGGAGAGCTTCCGCTGCCCCGTGCAGGATCTCGGCGGCGGGCAGAAGCTCGACGGGCTGATGTCGATGCACATCGATCCCGAGGACGTGAGGAACGCCGACGCCACGCTCTTCGAGGCCGGCACCTACTCGGGACCCGCCTCCGACGGACCCCAGGGCTACGTCTGGACCAAGTCCCGCATCGGGCCCGTCACCACGGCCGTCTCCGTCAAGGGCGCGAAGGGCCGCACGACCAAGGACCTGATCCGGCTCGCCGCGGAGGCCGGGGCGAAGCTGCTGTACCGGGTGGAGCTGGAGCTGAAGTGACCGATCTGCAACCGCTCGGTCCGGGGGACCCGGCGCGCGTCGCCGGCTACCGCGTACTGGGCCGGCTCGGCGCGGGCGGCATGGGCGTCGTCCTGCTCGGCAGATCGGCGGGCGGCACACTCGTCGCCGTCAAGCTGATCCGGGCCGAGTACGCGGACGACGCCTCGTTCCGCGCCCGGTTCCGGCGCGAGGTCGCCATCGCCCGCCGGGTGCGCACCCGATACGCCGTTCCGGTCGTCGACGCGGACACCGAGGCCGCCGCACCGTGGCTGGCGACCGCGTTCGTGCCCGGACCGTCGCTGGCCGACGCGGTCGCGACGAACGGCCCGCTGCCGGTCCGCAGCGTACGGGCGCTGGGCGGGATGCTCGCCGAGGCGCTGGAGGCGGTTCACTCCGCGGGCATGGTGCACCGGGACGTCAAACCCGGCAACGTCCTGCTCGCGGCCGACGGCCCGCGCCTCATCGACTTCGGCATCGCCCGTGCCCTGGACGACACCGTGCTCACGGCCGCGGACGCCGTGGTCGGCTCCCCCGGATTCCTCTCCCCGGAGCAGGCACAGGGCCGCCCCGTCGGACCGCCCAGCGACGTCTTCTCGCTCGGCTGCGTGCTCGTCCACGCGGCGGCCGGGACCCGGCCCTTCGGCAGCGGTCCCGTCGAGGCCATGCTGTTTCGGACCGTGCACGACCCGGCGCGGCTCGACGGCGTCCCGGCGGAGCTGCGGCCGGTCGTCGACGCGTGCCTGGCCAAGGAGCCGGGCGAGCGGCCCACCGCCGCGCAGCTGCGGGCCACCTGCGCGGAGGACGCCACCGGACCCGCCTGGCTGCCCACCTCCGTCACCCACCTGATCGCCGAACGCTCCGCCCGGATGCTGGCCCTGCCGGAGATCGACGCCACGCACGTCGACCGTCCGGCGCACGCAGACCGTCCGGCGCACGCCGACCGCCCCACACGGGGCGTCTCGTCCGACGGCCCGGACACCGGGGGGCGTTCCGGACCGCCGGGCAGACGGCGGATGCTCACGTACCTCGTCTCCGGGGCCGCCGGTCTCACCGTCGCGGGGTCGACGGCGTGGCTGATCGGCCGCGACGACGGCGGCGGTGACAACGGCGCCCGCCGGCGCGACACGACCGAGCCGGTGCTGCACCTCGGGCTCCAGGCCGACCTGAGCGGCCCCGGACGCCGTCAGGGCAAGGCCGCCGAACAGGGAGCCCGTCTCGCCGTCGCCGAGCACAACGCCCGTGACGACGAGCCGTTCACCCTGGCCCTGACCACCGCCGACGACCGGGGCGACGCGGCGGGCGCGGAGTCGGCCGCACACCGCCTCGCGGCGGACGAGCGGATCGCCGCCGTGATCGGCGCGACCGGCGCGGACGCGGTCGGAGCCACGCTCGACACGTACGACGGGGCCGGGCTCACCCTCGTCAGCGTGCTCGACGGCGACATCCGCCACCTGAACCGGGTCCTGCTGTGCGCGAGGCCCAACAACGCCCTGCAGATGTATCCGGTCGCGCAGTACCTCGGGCTGCACGACCTCGACGACATCGCCCTCGTCGACGACGAGAGCGAGTACGGACGGCAGGTGACCCGCCTGTTCGCCGAAGGGCTGCGGGGCACGGGCGGGCGCAACGTCCTGCCGGAGACGGTCCCCGCGGACGGCCGGGACACCGACGCCCGGGTCCGGGACATGATCGCGCGGTCTCCGGGCGCCGTGGTCTACGGCGGCGGGCCCGACGGCATGGCCCGCTTCGCCCGCGTCCTGGCAAAGACCGGTTACCGCGGGCCCCGCATCGCCAGCCAGAGCGCCCACGACCCCGGCTTCCCCGCGCGGGCCGGGGCGGCCGCCGAGGGCTGGCTCGTGGTGTCCACGGCGACCGACCCGTCGGCCGCGCCGTCGACGCGCGCCTTCACCCGGGCGTTCCGCACCCGCCACCGGGCCGATCCGCCCTCCTTCGCCGCCGAGGCGTACGACGTGGTGCGGCTGGTCACCTCCTGCGTGCGCACGCTGGACCGGCCCCGGCCGACCCGGCACGACCTGGTGCCCGTGCTGCGCAGGACGACGTACAAGGGGGTGTCGAAGAGCTATGCCTTCGAGCCGGAGAACGGCGGGTACGTGGGCGAGGGCGTCTTCTTCTACCGTGTGACCGGCGGCCGTTTCCGCTTCCTCGGCAGCGATCCCCGGAAGGTGTGACCCGGTTCGGCCGCACCGGCACACACCGGTAAGGCCCGGCACACACCGGTAAGGCCCGGCACACACCGGTAAGGCCCGGCACACACCGGTAAGGCCCGGGGCGCGCCGGTAAGGCCCGGGGCTCGCCCCGGGGCGCCCGCCCGCTCCGGCGCGATGCGCGCTCACGGCCGGTGGGGCGGTACCTTCGGGCTCACGCCGATGACGGCCGACGAGGAGAGATCAACGTGAGCATGTTCGTACGGCCTGCGGACGAGGGCGCGGACCCGTTCGGTACGGCGCGGCTGCGGCGTGGGGTGCTGGACGCCTGGGCCGCCAGTCCCGCGCGGTTCCGCGAGGACGCCAACGCCGAGGAGGATCTCGTCCTCGGCGGGTACCGGGACCGCCTCGTCGTCGAGCTGGCGCAGAACGCCGCCGACGCCGCCGCCCGCGCGGGAGTGCCGGGGCGGCTTCGGCTCACGCTGCGCGACGGGGTGCTCGTCGCCGCCAACACCGGTGCCCCGCTCGACGCGGCCGGCGTCGAGTCGCTGTCCACCCTGCGTGCCTCCGCGAAGCGGGACGCCCCCGACCGGGCGGTCGGACGGTTCGGGGTCGGCTTCGCCGCCGTGCTCGCCGTCACCGACGAGCCCGCCGTCGTCGGGCGGCACGGCGGAGTGCGCTGGTCGCTCGCCGAGGCGCGCGGGCTCGCCGGGGAGAGCGCCGGGTCCAGCGCCGGGCTCGGTGACGAGATCCGGCGGCGGGACGGGCACGTGCCGTTGCTGCGGCTGCCCTTCCCCGCCGAGGGGACCGCCCCGGACCCGTACGACACCGCCGTCATCCTGCCGCTGCGCGACCCTGCCGCCGCCGCTCTCGCCGAACGGCTGCTGCACGCCGTCGACGACGCCCTGCTGCTCGCGCTGCCGGGGCTGGAGGACGTCGTCGTCGAGGTCGGCGACGACGAGCCCCGCACCGTGATCCGCCGCACCGAGGGCGACCTCACCGTCGTCGAGGACTCGCGGGAGGGGACCACCCGGTGGCGCACCGCCGCCGCGCACGGGCCGCTCACCCCGGACCTGCTCGCCGACCGGCCCGTCGAGGAACGGCTGCGGCCGCACTGGTCGGTGACCTGGGCCGTTCCGGTCGACGCCGACGGCAGTCCGGTACGGCCCCGGACCAGCCCCGTCGTGCACGCCCCCACCCCCAGCGACGAGCCGCTCGGCGTGCCCGCCCTGCTCATCGCCTCCTTCCCGCTGGACTCCACCCGCCGGCACACCGCCCCCGGCCCGCTCACCGACTTCCTGGTGGAGCGCGCCGCCGACGCCTACACCGGGCTCCTCGCCGACTGGCGCCCGGTGACCGCCGGGACCATCGGCCTCGTGCCCGGCCCGCTCGGCAAGGGCGAGCTGGACGGGGCCCTGCGGCAGGCGGTGCTCGCGCGGCTGCCGCGGACCTCCTTCCTCCCGCCCGCCGTCGCACCGGGTGGGCAGGACGAGGACTCCGATCTGCCCGAGTCGCTGCGGCCCCGGGACGCCGAGGTCGTCGAGGGGGCGGGCGCCGGGACCGTACGGGTGCTGGCGGAGGTTCTTCCGACCCTGCTCCCCGCCGGGCTCGAGCGGCGGGCCGAGCTGCGCACGCTCGGGGTGGCCCGGGTACCGCTGACCGACGCCGTCGACCGGCTCGCCGGGCTCGAGAAGTCGCCCGACTGGTGGCGGCGGCTGTACGAGAGCCTCGCCGGGGTCGAACCGGACCGACTCTCCGGGCTGCCGGTGCCGCTGGCGGACGGGAGGACCACCATCGGCCCCCGTCAGGTCCTGCTGCCCGGTCCCGAGGCCGCCGGGACCGACCCCGCGACGCTGGCCCGGCTCGGCCTCAAGGTCGCCCACCCGGACGCCGCGCACCCCCTCCTGGAGAAGCTCGGCGCCCTCCCGGCGACCCCGCGCGCGGTGCTCACCACCCCGCAGGTGCGGGCCGCCGTCGCCGCCTCACTCGACGAGGAGTCCGCCCTGAACTGGGAGGACGAGGCGCCCGACGCCGACGAACTCGCCGACACCGTGCTCGGGCTGGTGCGCGACGCCGGTCTCGAACCGGGCGACGAGCCCTGGTTGGGTGCCCTCGCCCTCCCCGACGAGGACGGAGAACTCTCCCCGGCCTGCGAACTGGTCTTCCCCGGCGGCCCGTTCGCCCAGGTGATGCGGGAAGGCGAACTCGCCGCCGTGGAGACGGAGCTGGCTGAACGGTGGGGTGAGGGGCCGCTCGCCGCCTGCGGTGTGCTGGTCGACTTCGTGCTCGTCCGCGCCACCGACGTCGTCCTCGACCCGGACGAACTCGACCCCCGTGAAGGGGACTTCGCCGAGCCCGACGACGCGGGTCTGCTGGACGCCGTGGACGTGTGGAGCGAGGACGTCCTCGACCGCTTCCCCGACAGTCCGGTACCGCCCGTCGCCACCGAACTCGTCGCCGTCCGCGACCTCGACCTCGTCGACGACGACCAGTGGCCCCGCGCCCTCGCCCTGCTCGCCCGCCCCCCGCTGCGCGACGCCCTGACCCAGCCGGTCCGCGTCCTGCTGCCGGACGGCACCCACGAGGTCGTACGCCCCTACACCGCGTGGTGGCTGCGCGGGCACCCGGTGCTCGGCGGCCGCCGCCCGGCCGGGCTGCGCGCCGCCGGGAGCGACCCGCTGCTGCGCGGCCTGTACGACGAGGCCGACGCCACCGGTTTCGACGACGAGCAGGTGCTGCGGGCCCTCGGCGTCCGTACGTCCGTGTCCGCGCTGCTCGGCGAACCGGGCGGCGCCGCCGAACTCCTCGACCGCCTGGCCGACCCCGGCCGTGAGGTCACCGCCGGTCAACTGCACGCCCTCTACGGGGCGCTGGCCGACCTGGATCCGGAGCGGGTGACCCTGCCGGACAGGGTGCGCGCGGTGGTCGACGGCCGGGTCGAGGTGGTGGACGCGGCGGACGCGGTGGTCGTCGACTCGCCCGACCTGCTGCCGTTCACCGGGGGAGTGGCCCTGCTGCCCGTGCGCCCCTCGCGCGCCGCCGAGCTGGCCGAACTGTTCCAGGTGCGGCGGCTGAGCGAGTCCGTCACCGGCGACGCCGACACCGAGGGCACCGAGCACGACGTACCGGAGTCGGTGCGGGTGCTGCTCGGTGCGGGCACCCCGGGCACGTACGTCGAGCACGAGGAACTCTTCGTGGACGGCGTGGAGATCGACTGGCGGCTGACCCGCGACGGGGTGCTGCACGCCGCCACCCTGGAGGGCGTCGCCGCCGGACTGGCCTGGGCGGCCCGGCAGTGGCCGCGCCGCTTCGAGGTCGCGGCGCTGCTGGAGGACCCGTCCAGGACCGAGGAACTGGCCCGGGACCGCTGGTTCGACTGACGGGTGTACGGGTGGGGTGGGGGGCCGGCGCACCGGCCCCCCCGCCCCACCCCGCACCCGCCGGTTACTTCGTGGGTGCCTGGGCGCCGGACTCCGCCGCGCAGGCCCTCCGGCTCACGGGCGAGCCTCTTCGCGTCGTACGGGCCGGTGTGCCGGCGGACGGGCACGGTCATGCCGCCGATTCCGGCGAGACCCGGGAGCATGAGCCTGCGGCGGCTGTTCAGCCCGCCCCCGGAGACCTCGTAGCGGACGTCCAGGCCGACGAGGAAGAAGAACAGGGCCGTCAGCCCGTCGTTGCCCCGGTGCCCAGGTCCATCGACAGCCGGGCGCCACCGGGGGAGATCCACGGACCGGTGTGCCACAGGGAGGTGTGTGCCTCCGACCAGGGCGAGTTCGTCCAGGCCAGGGCCACCGCCACAGCGGCCGGGAGCAGGCCCGTGCTGCCCGCCCCGGTCGCCGTGAAGGTGCGCACCGGGGTGGACAGCTGGGCCGCCGGTTCTCTGCTCCGTGACCGGGACCGGGAGCCCCCGGACTTGTTCTTGCGCAGGATCGTCCGGAGGTCACCGTGCCGGTCCGTCCGTCCGTCGGTCCGTCGGTCCGTCTCCTGGCCGTGCCACGCGGGGGGAGGCGTGAGGGCGAGGGGGCGCCGGCCCGAATGCCTCTCCTGAGGTGTCGCGCCACATGTTCCCCACTTCTCGTACAACCATTTGCCGCAGCCGCGTATCTGATCACGTGAGTCAACAGACTCCATGGTCACTCGGGTCCCGGACGTGACGACGAGCCGTTGGGTGACGTACCCAGAAGAACGTCGACCACCGGGACCCCTTTCTCCACATGGGGAACGCATGCGTATTCGTGCCACCGTCGCCGCAGTCTCCGGCGCCCTGGCCCTGTCCGCCCTCGCCGTCCCGGCCGCACAGGCCGACGGTCCCGGCGACGGGAACCCGACCAAGACCAGCGCCGCCGAGCGCTTCGGCACCTCCTCCGCCAAGTCCTCCGCCAAGTCGACGGCCCGGGTGGCCGCCGCCGCCGCGCCCACCGTCTCCAGCGTCAAGGTGAACGGCGGCAAGAACATCGTCCTCGGCACCACCACCGTCAAGACCTTCTCCGTGTCCCTGACCGCCAGCCACCCGAGCGGTATCGCGGACGCCTACGTCGACCTCTGGCACGGTACCGACGTCGAGGCCGGCCTCGACGGCTACCTCCCGCCGAACGAGGACGTCGCCACCTGCACGGCCACCAGCGCCACGACGTCCAACTGCAAGCTCACCATCACCGCCGAGCCCGGCTACGAGGGCAACGTGTACGCCAACTTCCTGGCCGGCACCTGGAAGGTGTCCGCCGGCGTGCTGGCCAACGACGGCGAGATGTTCTGGGACGACTACTACAAGACCCACAAGGTCCAGCGCCTGTCGAAGCTGACCGTCAACGCCTCCCCGGAGCCGGTGACCAAGGGCAAGACCCTCACGGTCACCGGCAAGCTGAGCCGCGCCAACTGGGAGACCGGCTCCTACTCCGGTCTGCCCAGCGGCCAGTCCGTGGCGCTGCAGTTCCGCAAGTCGGGCACCAGCACCTACACCAACGTCAAGGGCATCAAGACCGCTGCGGGCGGCGCCCTGAAGACGACCGTCACGGCCGCCACCGACGGCTACCACCGCTTCAAGTACGCCGGCATCACGAGCACCGCCCCGGCCACCGCGGCGGGCGACTTCGTCGACGTCAAGTAACACCGCTCGGGCTGGTCACGCGGATCGCCGAGGCGCCCCCCTCAGGGGCGCGGAGCCGCGTGTCGGCACGCGGCTCCGCCGCGCGGGCGCGACCAGCCCCCACCGGACCCGCGGGTGATCCACAGGCGGTACCCCCCCGGCGTTCACCCGCAGGGCCGAGCACTAAGCGGGAAGGCGGCGGTCCACCCACTTCCACAGGAACTCCAGGGTGGCCGCCGCCACCGCCGCGATGCCGACCGCCACCCACGGCATCGTCATCCCGACCAGCTTCAGCGCGAAGAACTCCTGGAGCCACGGCACCACCAGCACCAGCAGGAACCCGGCACCCATCGCCGCCACCAGGCCGATCCGCCACCACGTGTACGGGCGGGCGATGATCGCCAGCACCCAGATCGAGATCAGGAACAGCGTCAGCGTCGCCGCGCTCGTCTCCGCGTCCAGTGCCCCCTCACCGCTGTAGTGGTGGCGGGCGATCAGATACGTGGTGAACGTCGCCAGCGCGGCCAGCACGCCGCCCGGGACCGCGTACCGCATGACCCGCCGTACGAAGTTCGGCCGCGCCCGCTCCTTGTTCGGGGCCAGGGCCAGGAAGAACGCCGGGACGCCGATGGTGAGCGTGGACAGCAGCGTCAGATGGCGCGGCAGGAACGGGTACTCCACCTGCGAGCACACCACCAGCACCGCGAGCAGCACCGAGTAGACGGTCTTCACCAGGAACAGCGTCGCGACCCGGGTGATGTTGCCGATCACCCGCCGCCCCTCCGCCACCACCGACGGCAGCGTGGCGAAGCTGTTGTCGAGCAGCACGATCTGCGCGACCGCCCGGGTGGCCTCCGAGCCGGAACCCATCGCCACCCCGATGTCGGCGTCCTTGAGGGCCAGCACGTCGTTCACCCCGTCGCCGGTCATCGCGACCGTGTGCCCGCGGGACTGGAGCGCGCCCACCATGTCCCGCTTCTGCTGCGGGGTGACCCGCCCGAACACCGTGCCCTCGTCGAGCGCCCCGGCCATCGCCTCCCGGCCGGCGGGCAGCCCGCGCGCGTCGACGACCGTCCCCGCCAGCCCGAGCTTCCCGGCGACCGCGCCGACCGACACCGCGTTGTCACCCGAGACGACCTTGGCGTCGACGTCCTGCTCGGCGAAGTACGCCAGCGTGTCCGCCGCGTCCGGCCGCAGCCGCTGCTCCAGCACCACCAGGGCGGTGGGGCGGACCCCGACGGCGGCCTCGGGGTCGTCCAGGCCTCGCTCGCCGCGGGCGAGGAGCAGCACCCGCAGGCCCTGCTCGTTCAGCCGCCCCGTGCGGGCCAGGGCCGGGTGGTCGGCGTCGAGCAGGACGTCGGGTGCGCCGAGCAGCCAGACGGACGCGGTCCCGTCCTCCTCGGCGAAGGCGGCGCCGCTGTACTTGCGGGCGGAGGAGAAGGGCAGGGCGTCGGTGCGCCGCCAGTCACCGGTGTCGGGGTAGGCGTCGGCGATCGCCCGGAGCGAGGCGTTCGGCCGCGGATCGGAGACGCCGAGGGCGCCGAGCACCTTCCGCACGTACGCTTCGCCGCTGCCGCTGCCGCTGCCGCTGCCGCTGCCGCTGCCGCTGCCGCTGCCGCTGCCGCTGCCGCTGCCGCTGCCGCTGCCGCTGCCGCTGCCGCTGCCGCTGCCGTTGCCGTTGTTGCCGCTGGTGCTGTCGTTGTCGCTGGTGCTGCCGCTTTCGGAGGTGCCGTCGTCGTCGAGCAGGTGCAGCTCCGTGACGTCCATGCCGCCCTCGGTGAGGGTGCCGGTCTTGTCCAGGCAGACCGTGTCGACGCGGGCCAGTCCCTCGATCGCGGGCAGCTCCTGCACCAGACACTGCTTGCGGCCGAGCCGGACCACCCCGATGGCGAAGGCCACCGAGGTGAGGAGCACCAGCCCTTCGGGGACCATCGGCACGATCCCGCCGACCGTGCGGGCGATGGAGTCCTTCACCTCGTTGTCCTTGACGAACAGCTGGCTGATGATCAGCCCGGTCGCGGTCGGGATCATCATCCACGTCACGTACTTGAGGATCGTGGAGATGCCCGAGCGCAGCTCGGAGTGGACCAGCGTGAACCGGGACGCCTCCTCGGCGAGCTGCACCGCGTACGCCTCGCGCCCCACCCTCGTCGCCTGGAAGGCGCCGCCGCCCGCGACCACGAAGCTGCCGGACATGACCCGGTCCCCCGGCCGCTTGACCACGGGGTCGGCCTCTCCGGTGAGCAACGACTCGTCGATCTCCAGTGCGTCCGCCTCCGCGCACACCCCGTCGACGACGATCTTGTCGCCCGGCCCGATCTCGATCAGGTCGTCCAGCACGATCTGCGAGGTGCCGATCCTGGCGCTCGCCCCGTCCCGGCGTACCGTCGGCCGCGCCTCGCCGATCACGGCCAGGGAGTCCAGGGTCTTCTTGGCCCGCCACTCCTGGATGATGCCGATCCCGGTGTTGGCGAGGATCACGAAGCCGAACAGGCTGTCCTGGATGGGTGCGACGCCCAGCATGATCACCCAGAGGATGCCGATGATCGCGTTGAACCGGGTGAGGACGTTTCCGCGGACGATCTCGGTCAGCGACCGGCTGCTGCGCACCGGCACGTCGTTGACCTGCCCGAGGGCCACCCGCCGGGCCACCTCGGCGGAGGTCAGGCCGGTCACCGGTGACGTCAGGGTGCCGGGGTGCGCGGCACCGGACCGCGGGTCCGTGTCGAGATGCGTCATGCGGACGACGGTACGTGCGCGGACGTGGCCTCACCCACCGGTTGCGCGGAAGATCCGACCGGGGGAGGACGGCCGTAGGACCGTGGTCGTACGGGAGCCGCGGGCGACTCGGCCGACCGGCAGCGACGTGCGAAGACGTCCGGCCGGCAGCGACGTGCGGGGGGACGGCCGACCGGCAGCGGCGTCAGTCGGTCGAGGAGGCGGGTGAGGCAGGGGTGGTGGGGGAGGCGGGGGAGGGGCCGCGGAGCGGTTCGGCCTCCGGGGCGTCCGTGCTCCCGACGGCCTGTCCGGCCCGCGCGCGCCTGATCGCGCTCTCGCGCCGGCGGACGTACCAGATGCCGATGAAACCGAGGCCGCCGCCGGCCAGGCAGGTCCACAGCCACCAGGTGTGCCCGTGGTCGTCGAGCCAGCCGTAGAACGGCAGTTGCACCAGGAAGAGGGCGAACCAGACGAGCGTGCCGCCGACGACGGTGGCGACCACGGGCCCCTCCAGGGGCTCCGGTGCCTCGTGCTTGGGGGTCCCCTTGACGATGTCGGAGAGACCCGAGAGGAAAGCGGCCATGCGGACAGCTTACGAGGAGCGGGGGGTGTGGCGTCCGCCGCGTCCGCGCCACGCCGCCCGCTTGGGTCTACGCGCGGAGATAGCGAGAACGTCGTTATATGTTCATACTGAATCCGTTTGTCTCTGGCCACTTCTTTTCGTAGAAAACGCCAAAGGGCTTTGGGGGAAGTCCGCCGGTGATGAGGTTTCCGCATGCCCACGTCGGCCCCCGCCGAGGCTCCGATGCCCGATCAGCCCGGCCCCGGCGCACTCGACCGCTACTTCAGGATCTCCGAGCGGGGCAGCTCCCTGCCCCGCGAGATCCGTGGCGGATTCGCCACCTTCTTCGCGATGGCCTACATCATCGTGCTCAACCCGATCATCCTGGGCAGCTCGACGGACCTGTACGGCAACCAGCTCGACAACGGTCAGCTGGTCACCGCGACCGCCCTGACGGCGGCGTTCACCACGCTGCTCATGGGCGTCATCGGCAACGTGCCGATCGCGCTCGCCGCCGGCCTCGGCGTGAACTCGGTCGTCGCGCTCCAGCTCGCCCCCCGGATGTCCTGGCCGGACGCCATGGGCATGGTCGTGCTGGCCGGTTTCGTCGTCATGCTGCTGGTCGCCACCGGTCTGCGCGAGCGCGTGATGAACGCGGTCCCGTACGGTCTGCGCAAGGCCATCGCCATCGGTATCGGCCTGTTCATCATGATGATCGGCCTCGTCGACTCCGGCTTCGTCTCCCGCATGCCGGACGCCGCGAACACCACCGTGCCGTTGCAGCTCGGCACCGGCGGTCACCTCACCGGCTGGCCGGTTCTCGTCTTCGTCCTCGGCGCGCTGCTCACGCTGGCGCTGATCCTGCGCAAGGTGCCCGGCGCGATCCTCATCTCGATCGTCGTGACGACCGTTCTCGCCGTGATCATCGAAGCGGTGGCCGACGTCCCCTCCTGGGGCCTGACGGCCCCGGCCTGGCCCGGCAACCCGGTCGCCACCCCCGACTTCGGCCTGATCGGCGAGGTCAGCCTGTTCGGCGGCTTCGAGCAGGTCGGCCTGCTGACCGGTGTCCTGTTCGTCTTCACCGTGCTGCTGTCGTGCTTCTTCGACGCCATGGGCACGATCATGGGTGTCTCCGACGAGGCCAAGCTGACCGACGCCCGGGGGCAGATGCCCGGCATCAACAAGGTCCTCTTCATCGACGGTGTCGCGGTCGCCGCGGGCGGCGCCAGCTCCGCCTCCGCCACCACCGCCTTCGTGGAGTCCACGGCCGGTGTCGGCGAGGGCGCGCGCACCGGCTTCGCCAACGTCGTCACGGGTGCGCTCTTCGCCGTCGCGCTGTTCCTCACGCCCATCGCCACCATGGTCCCGTCGCAGGCGGCGACCCCGGCGCTGCTCGCGGTCGGCTTCCTGATCCTGGCGGGCTCGGTCGGGGAGATCGACTGGGCGGACTACACCATCGCCATCCCGGCCTTCGTGACCATGGTGATGATGCCGTTCACCTACTCGATCACCAACGGCATCGGCATGGGCTTCGTCACCTTCGTGGTGCTGCGCCTGGCGGCCGGGCGCGGCAAGGGGGTGCCGGCGGCGATGTACGTGGTGTCGGCGGTGTTCGCCTTCTACTACCTGATGCCGGCACTGGGCCTGACCTGAGCCGGCCCCGTGGGGGGAGCCGTGGAGGACCCGTAGGGGGACCCGTGGGAGAACCCGGGGGAGAGGGAGCGCGGCTCAGATGACGTCGTAGAACTTCTCCGTCTCCTCGACGGCGGTCTGGAACCGCTGGTCGAAGTCATCGCGCATGAGCGTCCGGACGACATAGTCCTGGACGCTCATTCCGCGTTTGGCGGCATGCTGCCGGAGTCGCTCGAGCAGCTCGTGGTCCATGCGCAGGCTGAGTACGTCGGTCCCCATGGCCATGAGCGTTGCCGCACATCCCGGCTCGGCGTGCGCGCTTCCACGCCGAGGTCACCCATATGAGTGATTCGAGTGAGTGATTCGGCCTCGCGGTTCGCCCGGGTGTCCCGGCGCGCGGGTGGCCGGTGTCACGGGTGCCGGCGGAACTCGAGTGCGCCCCGAGGGGTCCTTTAGCGAGAGTAATGAGTTATGCTAAATAACATGCCGGACCTCAGCCATGGCGACGACGCAGCCGCCGTGAACGCCCTTCGATCCGCCGTGATGCGACTGTCCCGTCGGCTCAAGCACCAGCGCGTCGACGAGTCGCTCAGCCCCACCGAGATGTCGGTGCTGGGCACCCTGGCCCGGTGCGGCCGGGCCACCCCGGGCGAACTCGCCCGCAAGGAGCACGTCCAGCCGCCCTCGATGACCCGCATCGTGGCGCTGCTGGAAGGCAAGGGCCTGGTCCGGCTGGAGCCGCACCCCGACGACCGGCGCCAGAAGGTCGTCACGCAGACCGAACGGGCCGAGGCGATGCTGGACGAGAGCCGCCGCAGGCGGAACGCCTTCCTGGCCACCCTGGCCGAGGAGCTCGACGAGGACGAATGGGCGAAGCTCCGTGCCGCCGCCCCCGTCCTGGAGAAGCTCGCGCACGTCTAGGCGCACGGGGTACGCGAGGGCCGGGGCGCGCGGTGCGGCACCGGCGAGGTGCGAGGCGCTGGGCACGAGGTACTGGACACCAGGTACCGGGCACGAGGTACGAGGTACGAGGCAACAGCAGCTGTCACCAGGAGGCGAACCTTGAGTACGGGTCCCGGAGCAGACTCCGCCCCCGCACCGGACCACGACGACGACCGGACCGCCCGCGACACCGGAACCGGCACCGGTACCCACACCGGAACCGGCACCCACACCGGCGCCGTGGGGGACAAGCCCCGCAGGGCCGGGATGTTCTCCTCGCTGAGGATCAGGAACTACCGCCTGTTCTTCGCCGGCCAGGTCGTCTCCAACACCGGCACCTGGATGCAGCGCATCGCCCAGGACTGGCTGGTGCTCACCCTTACCGGCTCCTCGGCCGCCGTCGGCATCACCACGGCCCTGCAGTTCCTGCCGATGCTGCTGTTCGGTCTGTACGGCGGCGTCCTCGTCGACCGGCTGCGCAAGCGCCCCACCCTCCTGTTCACCCAGTCCGCGATGGCCCTCACCTCGCTGGCACTGGCAGCCCTCACGCTCACCGGCCACGTCCAGATCTGGCACGTCTACGTCGCCGCCTTCGTCACCGGCCTGGCCACGGTGCTCGACAACCCCGCCCGCCAGTCCTTCGTCGCGGAACTCGTCGGCCCCGGCCGGCTGCAGAACGCGGTCAGCCTGAACTCCGCGAACTTCCAGTCCGCCCGCCTGGTCGGCCCCGCCGTCGCGGGGGTGCTGATCACCGGCGTCGGCACGGGCTGGGCGTTCTTCCTCAACGGCGTGTCCTTCGTCGCGCCGATCGCCTGCCTGCTGATGATGCGGTCCCGCGAACTGCACGCCGTCACGCCGTCCCCGCGCGGCAAGGGGCAGCTGCGGGAAGGGCTGCGCTATGTCGCTGGCCGGCCCGAGCTGCTCTGGCCGATCGTCCTGGTGGGGTTCATCGGCACCTTCGCCTTCAACTTCCCCGTCTACCTCTCGGCCTTCGCCGACGACGTCTTCGACGGGGGCGCGGGCGCCTACAGCCTGTTCAACACGCTGATGGCGGTCGGCTCGGTGGCCGGCGCCCTGCTCGCCGCCCGGCGCGGCACGGCCCGCCTGCGGCTGCTGATCCTGGCCGCGCTGGCCTTCGGCGGACTGGAGATCGTCGCCGCCGGGGCACCCGCCCTGTGGCTGTTCGCCCTGCTCATGGTCCCGATCGGCCTGGTCGCGATGACGGTCAACGTCACCACCAACACCAGCATCCAGATGGCCACCGACCCGGCCGTACGCGGTCGTGTCATGGCCCTGTACATGATGGTCTTCCTCGGCGGCGCGCCCGTCGGCGCCCCGATCGTCGGCTGGATCACCGACACCCACGGAGCCCGCGTCGGCCTCGCGGCGGGCGGTGCGGTCGCGGCCCTCGCCGCCGCCGTGATCGGCCTGATCCTGGCCCGCGTCGGCAACCTGCGCCTGACGGTCGGCTGGCACGGTGGGCACCCCCGGGTGCGGTTCGTGCCCCGGGAACGGCAGAAGGAACTGACACCGGTGGGATGACGGGACCCACGGAGCGGACGCGGGCGGCCGGGAGGGGGCGTACACGAGTTCCACCGGGAGACTGGACGCATGAGACTCTTCGCCGCCCTGCTGCCCCCCGACGACGTGTCCCGTGAGCTCGCCGCCGAGGTCGAGGTGTTGAGGGGACTCCCCGGTGCCGAGGGGCTGCGCTGGACCGACCGTCCCGGCCGGCACTTCACGCTCGCCTTCTACGGCGAGGTCGACGACGCTCTCGTGCCCGGGCTGACGGCGCGCCTGGAGCGGGCGGCGGCGCGGACCGGGCCGTTCGAGCTGGCGCTGAGCGGGGGCGGCCACTTCGGGCACGGGAGGGCGGTGTGGGCCGGGGCGGACGGTGACCTGCGGACCCTGCGCCTGCTCGCCGGGCGCGCCGAGGCGGCGGGGCGGAAGGCGGGCGTCGAGAGGGAGGAGCACCGCCGCTACAAGGCCCACCTGACGCTGGCCCGCAGCGGCACCGGCGTCGACGTGCAGCCGTACCTGCGGGCGCTCGCCGGGTTCCGGAGCCGTTCCTGGACCGTGGGCGAGGTGGCGCTGGTGCGCAGCCACCTGCCGAGGTCGGGCGTACCGGGCGAGCAGCCCCGTTACGAGGTGGTCGCGCGCTGCCCGCTCGGGCCGGCCGGTTAGGCTCGACGACGTGGACCCGAAAACCCGGAACCGGATCATGGCCGGTGCACTCGTACTGATGTTCGTCGTGGTGGCGCTGGCGTCGGCGCTCGGAGGATAGAGACCGATCCTCGCGCCGACGCCACCACCCTGACCGTGACGGCCGTCCTACCAGGCGAAGGCCTCCGGGGACGGGCCCGGGCCGGGGAAGATCTCGTCCAGTGAGGCCAGCAGCTCCTCGCCCAGTTCCAGCTCGACCGCCCGCAGCGCCGATTCCAGCTGCCCGGCGGTGCGCGGACCGACGATCGGGCCGGTCACCCCGGGACGGGTGAGCAGCCAGGCCAGGGCCGCCTCGCCGGGCTCGATGCCGTGCTTGTCGAGCAGGTCCTCGTACGCCTGGATCCGGGCGCGGTCCGCCGGGTCGGCGAGGGTCTCGGCGGCCCGCCCGGAGGCACGGCGCCCGCCTTCGACCTGCTTCTTGATCACACCGCCGAGCAGCCCGCCCTGCAGCGGTGACCAGGGGATGACCCCGAGCCCGTACTCCTGCGCGGCCGGGATGACCTCCATCTCGGCGCGGCGCTCGGCGAGGTTGTAGAGGCACTGCTCGCTGACCAGGCCGATGGTCCCGCCCCGCCGGGCCGCGGTCTCGTTCGCCTGGGCGATCTTGTAGCCGGGGAAGTTGGACGACCCGGCGTAGAGGACCTTCCCCTGCTGGACCAGGACGTCGACGGCCTGCCAGATCTCGTCGAACGACGTGCTGCGGTCGATGTGGTGGAACTGGTACAGGTCGATGTGGTCCGTCTGCAGCCGCTTCAGCGAGGCCTCCACGGCCCGCCGGATGTTCAGGGCGGACAGCTTGTCGTGGTTGGGCCACGCCTCGCCGTCGGCGCCCATGTTCCCGTACACCTTGGTGGCGAGCACGACCTTGTCGCGCCGCCCGCCGCCCTTGGCGAACCAGTTGCCGATGATCTCCTCGGTGCGGCCCTTGTTCTCGCCCCACCCGTAGACGTTGGCCGTGTCGAAGAGATTGATGCCGGCGTCCAGCGCCGCGTCCATGATGGCGTGGCTGTCGGCCTCGTCGGTCTGCGGACCGAAGTTCATCGTCCCGAGGACGAGTCGGCCGACCTTGAGTCCCGTGCGTCCCAGCTGTGTGTACTTCATGACCCAAGCCAACGTCCTGGAGTGCCCTCCAGGCAAGCGGGCCGGGGGAGCGGGATCAGTCGCGGGGGAAGTCGTCGGTCCCGAGGGTCAGGTCGGCCACGGCGATCGTGTCGTCCACGACGGTCGTCGTGGCACTCCTGCCCGGCCGCTCCATGGACGAGTGCGACCGCGCGGTACACCGATACGCACGGTGGTCGGGACACGGGGCTGTGCGCATATGCCAGGTCTTCCCTGGCGGTGGCTACGCCGCGGAGTAGGGTCCGCCCAGTCCCCAGCCCTGGTGCATCGCCTCCGCGAAGGCCTCCGCGATCCTGTGTTCGCCGTTCGCGTTGGGATGGGTGCCGTCGTACGTGTCGGTGTGGATGTCGTACGCGGACGGGAGGGTGGCCAGCAGGACGGGGGAGGCCGGGGTGTCGAGGTCGGTGGCCGCCTTCGCCAGGAGCTCGTTGAAGCGGGTGACCTGGGCGGCGAAGTCCGGGTCGGCCTCCGCGCGGATGTTGGGGATCACCGGGAGCAGGACCAGGCGGACGCGCCGGTTGGCCGCCCGTGCCCCGGCGACGAAGGAGACGACGTTGTCCGCGGTCTGTTCGGCGTTCGTGTAGAAGCCGAGGTCGATCAGGCCCAGGGAGACCAGGAGGACGTCGGCGCGCAGGGTCCGGACGGCCTCGCCGATCAGCGGTGTCATGTGGTGCCAGCCCTCGCCCCAGCCGGCCAGGTGCCCGCGCGGGAAGCCCGGGTCGGCGTAGGCGTACGACGTGGGGGCGTCCGTCTGCTGGTCGTGCAACGTCTCGCGCGGGCCGACGAGGGTGAACGGGCCGCCGTACTCCGCGCACAGGTGCTGCCACAGGCGGTAGCGCCAGGTGTGTTCACCCGCGCTCCCGATGGTCATCGAGTCGCCGACGGGCATGAACCTGAGCATCGGATCATCATGGACGATCCGCCCCGCCACCGCGATGTGAGTCCGGCCACCCGCCGTGAACCGCTCGGCCCCCCGCCGTGAACCGCTCGGTCCCCTGCCGTGAACTGCGCGGCGTGGTGGCAGTCTTGGGTCATGCGCCGACCCTTCGCACTGCTCGCCGCGACCCTCCTCCTCGGGGCGGGTGCCGCACCCGCCTCTGCCGCCGACGGCGACGACGCGGGTGCCGGGAACGAGTCCTTCACGATCCGGGACCCGCGGATCACCGAGTCCAGCGGGCTCGCCGCCTCCCGGCTCCACCCGGGCGTCTACTGGACCCACAACGACAGCGACGACGGCGCCCACCTCTACGCCGTCGACAGCGCGACCGGCGAGACCGTCGCCCGGATCACCTTCACCGGCGTCGGCAGTCCCCGGGACGTCGAGGGCGTCTCCATCGGGCCGGACAACCGGATCTTCGTCGGGGACATCGGCGACAACCTCGGCGGCACCTGGCCCCACGTGTGGATCTACGAGCTGCCCGAGCCGAAGGAGCTGCGGGACCAGACCGTGCGGGCCACGCAGTACGTCGTCACGTACTCCGACGGGGCCCGCGACGCCGAGTCCCTCGTCGTGCACCCGAAGACCGGGCGCGTCTACATCGTCGACAAGAAGGAGGAGGGCGGGCACCTGTACGAAGGGCCCGCCGAACTCTCCGCCTCGGGCGGCAACGTCTTCCGGCCGGTCGCCCCCGTCGACCTGTGGGCCACCGACGCCGCCTTCTCGCCCGACGGCCGGGAACTCGCCGTCCGGTCGTACTTCGGCGGCATCCAGTACGCCTGGGACGACGCCACGGACGGGAAGATCGAGCGCAAGGGGCGGCTCAGCGTGCCGCTCGCGGGGCAGGGCGAGTCCGTCAGCTACTCCGCCGACGGCTCCCGGCTGATGTACGGGAGCGAGGGCGAGCAGAGCCCGGTCGAGTCCCGGGAGGTGCCCGGGGGCGGCGGCGCCGGTGGTGGGGGCGGGGAGTCGTCCGGGGGCGGGGGCTCGGCGGCGGACGGGGAGGACGGGGCCGGTGGGGACGGGCTCGGGGCCGGGGTGGTCGGGGTGATCGTCGTGGGGGCCGTCCTGCTCGGGCTACGCCGGCTGTTCCGGCGGAGCTGACCGGTCCGGCCCGGCCGCGGGGGCGGACGGTGGGGCGCCCTTCGCGGTGCGGGCGGTCACGAAGACTTCCAGGCCGTCCAGGAGGCGTTGCAGTCCGAACTCGAAGTGGTCGAAGTCGGAGCCGAAGGTGTCCTCGGAGAGCGAGGCCAGGACGGGGTAGCGTCCGCTGAGCATGGCCTTCTCCAGGGCCGGCCGCTGTGCCTCCCAGAACTGCGCGTCCGTCAGTCCCGAGCGGCGCTCGGCCTCCGCCTCGTACAGCTGGGTGCGGGCGGCACCGACGACGTATCCGTCGATCATGACGATCGCCGACACCAGTTCGGGGTCGGACAGGTTCATCGGCTTGATCCGGGTGAGTACCCTCTCCATGCCGTCGAGCGCGCTCGGGCCGAGGATCGGGCGGGACTGGTTGACCTCCAGCAGCCACGGATGGCGGCGGTACAGCGCGAGGGTGGCGCGGCCCAGGGCTTCCAGGGCGGAGCGCCAGTCGCCGTCACCGAGGTCGGCGGGATCCTCCGACGGGCGCTGCACACGGTCCAGCATCAGGTCGAGCAGCTCGGCCTTGCCGGGGACGTAGCGGTACAGGGACATCGTGCCGGTGCCGAGCTCGGTGGCGATCCGGCGCATGGAGAGCGCGCCGAGCCCTTCCCGGTCCGCGACCTCGACGGCGGCCTCCACGACACGGTCCAGGGTCAGGCCCGGCTTCGGCCCCCGGCTGGGCCGTCGGCCCGTGTCCCACAGCAGGTGGAGGGTGCGGGTGATGTCACCGCTGCCACTGGATTCCGTACCGCCCGTACCGCTCTTCATGGGGGCAGTCTAGATCCGCGCGAAAAAACTGAGTACGGCGTACGCGCAATCGGGTACGGTGTACCCGGTTATCGGAAGGGGGACCCATGAACGACGGTTACGCGGTGCGGGCCGAAGGGCTGGACAAGCGGTACGGCGAGAAGCGCGCCCTCGACGGCTTCGATCTCGCCGTCCGCACGGGCACCGTGCACGGCCTGCTGGGGCCGAACGGCGCCGGCAAGACCACCGCGGTACGCATCCTGTCGACGCTGGTCCGGCTGGACGGGGGGCGGGCCACGGTGGCCGGTCTCGACGTCGGACGGCGGGCGCGCGAGGTGCGGGCGCGGATCGGGCTCACGGGGCAGTACGCCGCCGTGGACGAGGTGCTCACCGGACGGCAGAACCTCGAGATGTTCGGGCGGCTGTTCCACCTGGGCGGGAAGCGGGCCCGGTCGCGGGCCACCGAACTGCTGGAGCGGTTCGACCTGAGCGACGCCGCGGACAAGGGCGTCGGCGGCTACAGCGGAGGCATGCGGCGGCGCCTGGACCTCGCCGCCTCCATGATCCTCGCGCCGGCCGTGCTCTTCCTGGACGAGCCGACGACGGGGCTCGACCCCCGCAGCCGGAACGAGGTCTGGGACTCCGTACGGGCGTTGGTCGCGGACGGCACGACCGTGCTGCTCACCACGCAGTACCTGGAGGAGGCCGACAAGCTGGCCTCCCGCATCACCGTCATCGACCAGGGGCGGGCCATCGCGGACGACACCCCGGACGGGTTGAAGAACCTCGTCGGCGGCGACCGCATCGAGGTCGTCGTCGCCGAACCGGCCGACATCCCGCGGGCGGTGAAGGCGGTCGCCCGGGCCACCGACGGCGAACCCGAGTCGGACGAGAGCCAGTCGCGCGTGCACGCCCCGGTGACGGACCGGGTGGCCGCGCTGACCGAGGTGGCGCGCACCCTCCAGGACGAGGGAGTGCGGGTCGAGGACATCGGGCTGCGCAGGCCCAGCCTCGACGACGTCTTCCTGCGCCTCACCGGCCACCGCACAGAGGTTTCGCGGACGAAGGGGGCCGCCGCGTGAGCGCCGTCGACCTGACCGGCCCGACCGGCCCGACCACCGCACCCGCCGCGCGCAGCCGCGCGTACTGGGCGCTCTCCGACTGCTGGAACATCGTCCGCCGCGGCCTGACCCACTACCGGCGCCAGCCCGTCAACATCGCCTGGCAGCTGGGCTTCCCGATCCTGTCGGTGCTGCTCTACGGCTACGTCTTCGGCAGCGCGATGACGGTGCCCGGCGGCGGGGACTACAAGGACTTCCTGATGCCCGGGATGTTCGTGATGACGATGGCGTTCGGCTTCATCAACACCGCGACCATCGTGGTGTACGACGCCACCAAGGGCGTGATCGACCGGTTCCGCTCGATGCCGATGGCGCCGTCCGCGGTGGTGGCCGGGCGCGGGGTGACCGATCTGGTGGTCGCCTGCGCCGAGTTGGGGATCCTCGTGCTCACCGCGCTGGCCATGGGCTGGCGGCCGGACGGCGGCTGGGGCTTCCTCGCGGCGTTCGGGCTGCTGCTGTGGCTGCGGTTCGCGCTCATCTGGCTCGGGGTGTGGCTCGGGCTGCTCGTGCCCAACCCGGAGGCGGCGGGCGGTCTGTTCGCGGTCGCCTTCCCGCTGACGATGATCTCCAGCATCTTCGTGGCCCCGCAGCTCATGCCCGACTGGCTGGGCTGGATCGCCGCCTGGAACCCGATCTCGTCCACGGCCGCGGCCACGCGTGAGCTGTTCGGTACGCCGGTCGGCGGCGGCGACTCCTGGGTCGAACAGCACGCGCTGCTGATGGCGGGGGTGTGGCCGCTCGTCCTGACGGCGATCTTCCTGCCGCTCGCGGTACGGAGGTTCCAGCGGCTCAGCCGGTGAGCGGCTGACGGGGCATGAGGCGGCCATGAGGGGGGCACGGGGCGGGCATGGGGCGGGCGGTGTTCGGGAGGTGAATGCCGTCCGCCTCCTTGACGTGCTCATGGGACATGGCTTGCATGGAGGGCGCGGGGTAGTGGGAGCGCTCCCATTCGTTCCGGGCCCGCCCCTCCGAGAGGAAGCAGCGACATGTTCCGCAGCTTGCGAAGAGCGCTGTGCGTGGCCGTGGCGGCGTTCCTGTTACCGCTGGCGGGTGTGCAGTCGGCCGGCGCGGCGGAGCCGGGCGACGGCACGGCCCGTACGGCGGCGGCCGGTGAAGGGTACTGGCACACCGACGGCCGACGGATCCTGGACGCGTCCGGGCAGCCCGTACGCCTCGCCGGCATCAACTGGTTCGGCTTCGAGACCGACGTCCACGTGGCCCACGGCCTGTGGGCCCGCGACTACAAGGGCATGCTCGACCAGATCAAGTCCCTCGGCTACAACACCGTCCGCGTCCCCTACAGCGACGACATCCTCAAGCCGGGCACCCTGCCCGACAGCATCAGCCACGACGGCATCAACACCGACCTGCGCGGCCTGACCTCGCTCCAGGTGCTGGACCGGATCGTGGCGCACGCGGGGCAGGCGGGCCTGAAGATCGTGCTCGACCGGCACCGCCCCGACGCGGCCGCCCAGTCCGCGCTCTGGTACACCGACGCGGTCCCCGAGTCGACGTGGATCACCAACCTCAAGGCACTCGCAGCCCGTTACGCAGGCGATCCGACCGTCATCGGCATCGACCTGCACAACGAGCCCCGCGACCCGGCCTGCTGGGGCTGCGGCGACACGGCGCGCGACTGGCGGCTGGCCGCCGAGCGGGCCGGCAACGCGGTGCTGTCCGTCAACCCCGAGCTGCTGGTCTTCGTCGAGGGCGTGCAGTCGTACAACGGGGCCAACGGCTGGTGGGGCGGCAACCTGATGGGCGTCGCCGAGCACCCG
Source organism: Streptomyces sp. NEAU-W12 (assembly GCF_026242095.1). Taxonomy (NCBI): domain Bacteria; kingdom Bacillati; phylum Actinomycetota; class Actinomycetes; order Kitasatosporales; family Streptomycetaceae; genus Streptomyces; species Streptomyces sp. NEAU-W12. Next base: position 110,136 of record NZ_JAPJDM010000014.1, on the reverse strand, counting down.
GTCCGCCTGGACGTGCCGGACCGGCTCGTCTACTCCGCCCACGACTACGCCACCAGCGTGGGCCGGCAGCCCTGGTTCGAAGACGCCTCCTTCCCCGCCAACATGCCGGAGATCTGGGACAGGTACTGGGGTTACGTCTTCAAGCAGGACATCGCCCCGGTCTGGCTCGGCGAGTTCGGCACGACACTCCAGTCGGGCGTGGACCAGCGGTGGCTGTCCGCACTGGTGTCGTACCTGCGGTCCACCTCGGAGCACGGGGCCGACAGCTTCCACTGGACCTTCTGGTCCTGGAACCCCAACTCCGGTGACACCGGCGGGATCCTCAAGGACGACTGGACGACCGTGGACACGGTGAAGGACGGGTACCTCGCGGACATCAAGGCGCCGGGATTCGCGGCGGGCGATCCCGGTGATCCGGGTGACCCCGGTGATCCGGGCGACCCCGGTGACCCCGGTGACGGGGCCGAGTGCGCCGCCGCCTACACCGTCAGCAGCGACTGGGGCGGCGGCTTCAACGCCGAGGTGAAGGTCACCAACACCGGGACCGTGCCGCTGGGTTCCTGGAAGGTGACGTGGACCTGGAGCGGGGCCCAGAAGGTCACCAGCATGTGGAACGCGTCCCACACCCAGTCCGGGGCGACGGTCACCGCCGTCAACGCCGGCCACAACGGCACGCTCGCGACGGGCGCGTCGGCGAGCTTCGGCTTCGGGGGCACACCCGGCGGCGGGAGCGTACCGAGCGTGAGCTGCACGGCGACGTGAGCGACGTCTGAGGAGGGGGTCGGCGTGTCGCCGCGGCGCCGACCCCCTCCGGCGTCGGCGCCGCACGGCCCATGCCGACGGGGCGAACCCAGGCCGCCTCTGCGTTGCTGCCGTGTGCGACTTCCACGCGGGCCGTGCCCGGGCAGGGCATGCGGCGGAGGCGTTCGGTGAGGTTCAGGGGACGTCAGCGGCGTATGAGCCACCACACCCCAGCGGCCACCAGAACAATCACCATGGCAAGCAGGATTATCGCTGCGGGGTCAATGACACTGAACATGGGTCTCCTGAGCTGGTTTCGAGGTGGGGGTCAAGCCTTCTTGGCTGGCGTTTCTTGAGGTGCCGTCTGGCTCGACAAGGGTGCCTTGCCCCCGGCTCCCCCCGTCCGATGGCTAAGCAGGTCGCCGGGCTGGCACTGGAGCACTTCGCAGAGGCGAGTGAGGGTGGTGAATCGGATCGCTTTGGCGCGGCCGTTCTTGAGGATGGACAGGTTGACGTTGGTTACGCCGACTCGGGCGGCGAGCTCCGTGAGGGTCATGCCTTGTTCGTCGAGAAGGCGGTTGAGGTGCACTTCGATGGCGTGGTCTTCGTGATCGCTGGCGGGCATCGGACAACGCCTTGGAGGTCTTCGCGCATGGCGGTGCCGGCACGTGGGATGCGCGCGAAAGTGAAGAGTCCGAGCGCGGTGAGTAGCGCGAGGTACGGGGGCGCCCACGTGCCTAGCCAGGATCCGGCCGAGAAGTCCTTGTGACCGAGGCCATGGGCCCCTTTCGGAAGCCGTCGTACTCGGGACAGGAGAACGCCAGTGCAGAGGTCGCCGAAACGGCCCCCGGCGGCCGAGCCGTCCGTGACAGCAAGCAGTGTGAAGGCGGCCCCCTGCTCACGGTCTCCCGCGAGGGCTGGCAGGCCTTCCTGCGCCGGTTCGCGTAGGCATCGGGTACACGCAGGGCGCCCGGCGGATCACCGCCGGGCGCCCTGCGTTGTTGTACCGGGGGACGGCTACAGCTGGCCGATGACGTAGTCCACGCACTTCGTCAGGGCCTCGACGTCCGCCGGGTCGACCGCCGGGAACATCGCCACGCGGAGCTGGTTGCGGCCGAGCTTGCGGTACGGCTCGGTGTCGACGACGCCGTTGGCGCGCAGCACCTTGGCGACCGCGGCGGCGTCCACCTCGTCCGTGAAGTCGATGGTGCCGATGACCTGGGAGCGCTTCGCCGGGTCGGTGACGAACGGGGTCGCGAACTTCGACTCCTCGGCCCAGCCGTACAGGCGGGACGACGAGTCCTTGGTGCGGCCGGTGGCGAAGTCCAGGCCGCCCTGGCCGTTGAGCCACTTCAGCTGCTCGTTCAGCAGGAACAGGGTGGCCAGCGCCGGGGTGTTGTACGTCTGGTTCTTGCGGGAGTTGTCGATCGCTGTGGGCAGCGAGAAGAACTCCGGGACGTGGCGGCCGGACGCGTGGATCCGCTCGGCGCGCTCGATCGCGGCCGGGGAGAACACGCCGATCCACAGGCCGCCGTCGGAGGCGAAGGACTTCTGCGGGGCGAAGTAGTAGACGTCCGTCTCGGCGACGTCCACGGGCAGGCCGCCGGCGCCGCTGGTCGCGTCCACGAGGACCAGGGAGCCCTCGTCGGCGCCGGGCACCCGCTTGATCGGCATGGCGACGCCGGTGGAGGTCTCGTTGTGCGTGAACGCGTAGACGTCCACGCCCGCCTCGGCGGCAGGCTCGGGGTGGGTGCCCGGGTCGGCGGCGACGACGGTCGGCTCGGCGAGCCACGGGGCGAGCCTGGCCGCCTTGGCGAACTTGGAGCTGAACTCACCGAAGGTGAGGTGCTGCGACCTGTTCTCGATCAGGCCGTGGGTCGCGACGTCCCAGAACGCGGTGGAGCCGCCGTTGCCGAGGACGACCTCGTAGCCGTCGGGGAGCCCGAACAGCTCGCGGACGCCCTCGCGCACCTCGCCGACCAGGTTCTTCACCGGGGCCTGGCGGTGGGAGGTGCCCATCAGGGACGTGCCGGTCGCGGCCAGCGCGTCCAGCGCCTGTGTCCGCACCTTGGAGGGACCCGCACCGAAACGACCGTCGGCGGGCTTGATGTCAGCAGGAATCCGGATCTCAGCCACGACGGGAGCCTAGCGGCTCCGGGAAACCCCGGTGAAGCCTCGTCCGTCGGCTGAGACGCGGATCCGAGGGGCGGTCGAACCGCTGGACGGGCGGGAAACGCCCGTCCAGCGGTGTGACCCCGGGGCGGGTCAGCCCAGCGTGACCGGAAGCTCGTACAGGTCGTTCTGCGTGACCACCGGCTTGTTGCGGAGTGCGGACGCCCCGACCGCCAGGTCCAGCTTCGGGAAGCGCGCGTACAGGGCCGGCAGGGCCACGCCCGCCTCCAGGCGGGACAGGGCCGCGCCGGGGCACACGTGCGGGCCGTGCCCGAAGGAGATGTGCCGGTTGGCACTCTCACGGGTGATGTCGAAGACGCCGGCGCTCGGGCCGTGCGCCCGCTCGTCCCGGCCGATCGCGGCGTACGACACGATCAGCGCCTCCCCGGCCGGGAGGACGGCGTCGCCGACCGGTACGTCCTCGGTGGCGAAGCGGATCAGTACGTGGGAGGTGGGCGTGGAGTACCGCAGGGTCTCCTCGACCACCGCCGACCAGTCCACCTCGCCGGACAGCACCCGGGCCCGCTGCTCGGGGTGGAGGGAGAGGTTGACCACCGCGTTGACGATGAGCGAGATCGTCGTCTCGTGACCGGCCGCGATCATCAGCTGGAGCGTGGAGACGATCTCCTGGTCGGTGAGCCGGTCGCCGTTCTCGGACGCCTCGATGAGTGCGGACGTCAGGTCGTCGCCGGGGTTCTCCCGCTTGTGCGCGACCGTCTCCGTCATGATCTGCGCCAGTTCGGTCAGCGTCGCGACGACCTCCTCGGGCGGGGTCTGCGTCGAGAAGAACTTCTCGAACAGTTCCTTCAGCCGCGGCAGCCGCTCCTCGGCGAGTCCCATCAGGTCGGCGACCACGTACATCGGCAGCGGGTAGGCGAACAGGGCCTTCAGGTCGACCGTCGGGCCCGGCTCGCCCGCCACCCGGTCCAGCAGGCCCTCGGTCAGCTCCGTGATCCGCCCGCGCATCCGTTCCACCCGGCGCACGGTGAGCGCCTGGGCGACCAGGCTGCGCAGGCGGCGGTGGTCGGCGCCGTCCACGGTCAGCATGGAGCGGCCCGGGTTCGCCAGTCCGATCAGCGGCCAGTCGTTCGCGATCTCGCCGCGCTGCCAGGCGCCCCAGACGCCGATGTCCTTCACCACCCGGGGGTCGGTGAGCAGTTTCTTCGCCTCGGCGTGGTGCGTGACCGCCCACACCGGTACGTCGCCCGGCAGCACCACCCGGGCGAGGGGGCCCGCGGCCCGCAGCGCCGCGCTCTCCGCGTCGAGGTCGGTGACGAACGGGTCCAGGGGGATCGGGTTCCCCTCGGTGCCGGAGGCGGGTGTCTGTGTGTCCGTACCAGCCGTCATGGGTGCGAGCCTCCGTGGGCGGGAGTGGGTGTGAACGTGACCGGGAGTTCGGACAGCCCGCGCAGCCACGGCGACGGGCGGCGGGCCAGGGACGCGGCCGGCACCGTGAGGTCGATGTCCGGCAGCCGGTCCAGGACCACCTCGATGCCGGTCCGCGCGATCACCTCGGCGATCTCCTGCGCCGGGAACGGGCACCGGTGCTCCCCGTGGCCGAAGGAGAAGTGCGCGCTGTTCCCGCCGGTCAGGGCCGAACCGTCGGGCCGCACCTGGGGATCGGAGTTGGCGCCCTGGAGGCCGAGGAGCACCAGGTCGCCGGCGCGGATGCGGCGGCCGCCCAGCAGGGTGTCGCGGGAGGCCCAGCGGCCGGCCACGTTCTGCGAGGGAGTGTCCTCCCACAGCACCTCGTTCATCGCCTCGGCGACGCTGTTGCGGCCGCCGAACAGGGACGCGGCGAACCGCTTGTCCGTCAGCATCAGGTGCAGGGAGTTGCCGATCCAGTCGGCGGTCGGCTGGTGCCCGGCCGCCATCATCACCATCAGGTCCTGGACGATCTCCTCGTCGGTGAACCCGGCGGTGTCGGCGAGCATCCGCGACGCCACGTCCTCGGCGGGTTCCTTCCTCCGCGCGGCGACCAGTCCGGTCATCGACGTGAACAGGTGGGTCTGCCCCGCCAGCGCCCGCTCCCGCCCGTCGATCATGTCGTTGAGGGCGGTGACGAGCGCCGGCCCCTCCTCGTCGGAGAAGCCGTAGAGCCGGGCCAGGACGCGTACCGGCAGCAGCATCGCGAACTCGCCGATGATGTCGGCGAAGCCCTGGGGGCAGATGCCGTCGATCAGTTCGTCGGCGAACCTCTCCGTGGAGTGGCGCAGTGCGAACGGGTCCACCGCCTCCAGCGCGTGGGCCAGCATCCCGGCCCGCTCGCGGTGCCGCTCGCCGACGGTGTAGAGGATGGAGGGCTGCTTACGGCCGATCATCGGCAGCAGCGGCCAGTCGTCGGGGATGACGTCCCACTGGTTCCACAGCTCGGAGTCGCGGCTGAACAGCACCGGGTCGCCGGTGATCTGGTGCAGTTCCCGGTAGCCGAGCACCAGCCAGGCCGGTACGCCGCCGTCGAGCAGCACCGGGACCACGCTGCCGTGCTCGCGACGCATCTCCCGGTACACCCCGGCCGGGTCGTTCTGGAGCAGGGGGCCGCTGAAGTGGACGGGGTTGGCGGAAGCGGGGCTCACACCAGCTCCTGACGGGGGGCTCGGGCCTGGTCGGCGTAGAGGGCCTGGACGTGTTCCACCAGCGTGATCAGCACCAGCTTGCTGGACTCCCGGGACCGCGCGTCGCAGGTGACCAGCGGTACGTGCGGGTCGAGGTCGAGGGCCTCGCGGATCTGCTGCGGGGCGAAGGCGGGACCGCCGAAGTCGTTGCAGGCCACGATGAACGGCGTGCCGTGCTTCTCCAGCCGGTCGATGGCGTACCAGGAGTCGTCGATGCGCCGGGTGTCGACCAGGACGACCGCGCCCAGCGTGCCCGAGAACAGCCGGTCCCACAGGAACCAGAAGCGCTCCTGCCCCGGCGCCCCGAACAGGTACAGCACGTTGCGCCGGTCCAGGGTGATGCGGCCGAAGTCGAACGCCACGGTGGTCGCGGTCTTGCCGCTCACCGCGCTGATGTCGTCGACGGCCTCTCCGGCCCTGGTCATCGTCTCCTCGGTGCTGAGCGGACGTATCTCGCTCACCGAGCGGACCATCGTCGTCTTGCCGGCGCCGAAGCCGCCCACGACCACGATCTTGAGGCCGTTGTCGGCCGACGCGTCCAGCGGCGTACGCGTCTCGGACGGCGTACGTCTCTCGGACGGCGTACGCGTCTCAGAGGTTGCGGAGTCCAACGAGCACCTGCTCCAGGATGTCGGGGTCGGGTATGGCCGCCTTGCGGGGGTGACGGGCGCTGACGCGGCCCGACGCCTGGAGGTCGGCGAGCAGGATGCGGGTGATGCCCACCGGCAGCTTCAGCTCGGCCGCGATCTCCACGACCGCCGTGGGGCGTTCGGTCAGCCGCAGGATCGCGGCGTGCTCGGACTGCATGCCGGGCACCGGATCGCACTCGGCGACGACCAGGGTGACCAGGTCGAAGGGGTTGTCGGCCCCGGACCTGCTGCGCCCGCCGGTGACGGTGTACAGACGATCGGGTGCGTCGTCCCTGCCCGGCCTGCTCATGAGCTGCGCGGGGGAGCGGTCAGATGGTCCCCGAGCTGCTCCACGAGCTCGCTCATGTTGTGCCCGATGAGCCCGGCGTCGGCGTCCTCGCTGGTGACCAGGGCCAGATGCGCGCCCTGGCCGGCCTCCACGATGAACAGCACACCGCCGTAGAACTCGGTCATCGCCGAGCGGACGCCTCCGCTGCCGTCGCCGAACTCCACGGACGCGCCGTGCGACAGCGACTGGATGCCCGCGGCGATCGCGGCGAGCTGGTCGGCCTGGTCGGCGGAGAGTTCGGGGGTGCGGCACAGTTTCAGGCCGTCCCTGGACAGGACGAGCGCGTGCCGCGCGCCCGGCGTGCGCTCCAGCAGGCCCTCTATCAGCCAGGTGAGCTTCTCGTCGGCGGTCGTCGTGCCGGTCATGAGGTGGTGTCGCCTTCCGGGGTCGCGGGGGTGGGGGTGGTGGGGGTGGCTTGCGGGGCGGCCCCGGTCGGGGCGCCCTCGGTGGCTTCGACGGCTACGACGGTTTCGACGGCCTCGGTTCCCGGGTCCGTGGCCGTGGCATCCGTGGCCGTGTCGTGCGTGGTCGTGTCGTGGGCGGGGGTGGCGCGTACGGCCTGGCGGAAGCTGGTGAAGCGGGCCGTGCGGGCCTTCGTCTCCTCGGCGGTGGGCGGCGCCTGGCGCGGGGAGGCGGTACGGCTTTGGGAGCGGGCGCGCTCGGCCTCGGCGAGGGTCCGGCCGCGGCGGCGGCGGGGGAGGACGAGCGGGGACTCGGCCGTGTCCGCGCCGGCGCCGGTGGCCTTGCCGGCGCCCGGGGACTCGTGGACGGGCACCGGGTCGGGGTCGAGGTCGGCTCCGGCGCGGGAGGCCGCGTACGAGTGGCCGGGCGTGGAGGAGGGCCCGGGGGTGTCCCGCTCCGTCTCCGTCGGGGGCACGGCGTGCGCGGCCCGGGTGCCCCGGGTGTCCTTCCGGGCGTCGGGTTCGCGGTGCGGGGCGGCGTGGTCCGTTCTCGGGGGCGTGTCGTCGGCGGGGTGGACCGCCGGTGTGTCGTCCGGGCGGGCGCGACGGCGCTGCGGGAGGCCGTCCGCGGTGGAGGGTTCGGGACCGGTGGCCGCCGGAGCCGGCGACCGCCCCGCCGCGGAGGTCTTCGGCCCGGAGGCCGGCGGCTGCGCGGACCGGTTGTGCGCAGGGGTGCCGGCCGGGGCGGTCCGGGACGGCACGGCGGCGGACGGGATGCCGCCGACCGCGGCGGAGGGGCCGCCGGCCGTGCTCGTCGGAGTCCGCGGCTGCCCGGCTGCGGGGGCCTTTGGCGCGGTGCCGGGCGGGGTGCCGTGGCCGGCGGTGGCCGCCGGGGCGGTACGGGCCGCCGGGGCGGTCGTGCGGGGGAGCGAGGGCTTGGGCGCGTCCTGCTGCACGAGGAGGTCCTGCGGTATGAGCATCAGGACGCCCGTGCCGCCGCGGGCCGAGGGGCGGTACGAGACCCGGAGTCCGTACCGCCGGGCCAGCCGGCCCACCACGGCCAGGCCGAGCCGTGTGCCGGTGAGGCCGCCGATCCCGGCCGTCTCGCCGGCGACCGCGCGTTCGGCGCGCCGCAGCTGGGCCTCGCCCATGACGAGCCCGCTGTCCTCGACCGAGACGATGACCCCGGCCGGCACCTCCTCCACGTAGACGTGGACCTCGGCGGTCGGCGGCGAGAAGTTGGCCGCGTTGTCGAGGAGTTCGGCGAGCGCGTGCATCACGCCTTCGGCGGCGTGCCCGGCGACGGAGATGTCGGCGGCGGAGTGGACGCGGACCCGCCGGTAGCCGCTGATCCGGCCCATGGCGCCGCGCAGGATCGACTCCATGCTGATCGGCCGGGCCCAGCGGCGCCCGGAACGGGCACCGGTGAGGACGGCGACGGAGTCGGCCAGCCGGCCCGCCTGTGCGGTGCGGTGGTCGAGGTGGAGGAGGTCGGCGAGGACCTCCTCGTCGTGGTGCTTGTCCTCCATCGCGCGCAGGTCCGCGAGCATGCCGGTGGACAGGGCCTGCATCCGGCCGGCCGCGTTGGCGGTCGCGGACAGTGCGGCGGCGCGGGCGCTGTTGGCCTCGCGCAGCCGGACGGCGAGCCGGGCGTTCTCGTCGATGTGGCGGTCCCGGTCCCGGGACAGCCGTTCCCGCTCCTCGCCCAGCCGGTCGCGTTCCCCGCGGAGCCGGTCGCGCTCGGCGGAGTGCTCCTGGAGCAACGCGGCGGTGCGGGCGTCGTGTTCCTCCTCGCGCCGGCGCAGCTCCCCGGCGTGCTCGTCGGCGAGCCGGGCGAGCGAGGCCGCGTGGTCGCCGGTGAGCCGGGCGATCTCGGCGGTGTGCTGCTCGGTGAGCCGGGCCCGTTCGGCGGTGTGGTCGTCGGTGAGCCGGGCCCGCTCGGCCGCGTGCTCCTGCGCCAACCGGGCGACGGTGATGTCGTGGTGTTCGTTCAGGCGATCGCGTTCCGCGGCCAGGGACTGGGCGAGGTGGGCCCGCTCCTGGTCCAGTTCGGCCGACAGGCGGGCCCGTTCCCGGGTGAGTTCGCCGGTCAGCCGCTCGTGCTGGCGGCGGTACTCCTCGGCCTGCCGGGTGCGTTCCTGGATCAGCCGGTCGACGTCCGCGTCGGCCGTCTCCAGCCGCGTGCGGAGCGCTCGCGCGGACAGGACGGCGTGGGTGGCCCGGGTGACCGCCGCACACAGCAGCAGGGCCGCCACCGTCCCGGTCGTCCCGACGGCGCCGCGTGCGGGTTCCGGCCCCAGCATCACCGCGACGGCGACCGCGCCCGCGGCGAGCACCAGGGTGAGCAGGGGGGCGGGCAGCAGGCTGCGGGGGGTGGGCCGGTCGCCGGGGAGCAGGGGGGAGGTCATCAGTCAGGTCCTCGGTCAGGTCCTCGGTCGGTCCGCGGTCCGGTCGTGGTCGTGCGCCGTTCGGTCCGCGCGGTCCTCGGGCGGTCCGGCGGTTTTGGCAGCCCACGGGTGTCCGGCACCCGGATGCCCGGGTCGCCGGGTACCCGCTCGCCCGCGTGTCCGTCCAGGTGTCCGTCCGTCCACGTGCTCGACTGCCCGGCCCCGCTCGAACACCACTGTACGAACAGGAGTCGTCACGGGTGCGCAACCCGCGGTCACTATAGGGGAATTCGTGATCTATTTGGGAAGATTCCTCTTCCGCTTCCGGGATTTGACCCAACTCCGGGACAAGCGCGCCGTCGGCCGGCGGGCCGCGCGGTACGGTGCGCGGTCACCGCGGGGCCGCCCGTACGGGGGCATCCTGAGGGCATGACGGATCTCCGGGAACTGCGGGCCGGGCTGCGCGCACACGTGCGCGGCGAGGTGGATTTCGGTACCACCGCGAGGGCGCTCACCAGCATGGACGCCTCCAACTACCGCCGGGTGCCGGCGGGCGTCGTCTCCCCGCGGGACGCCGACGACGTGGCGGCGGCCCTGGCGGTGTGCAGGGCACACGGCATCCCCGTGGTGCCGCGTGGCGGCGGCACGTCGATCGCGGGGCAGGCGACCGGTTTCGGCGTGGTGCTCGACTTCACACGGCACATGAACCGTCTGCTGTCCCTCGACCCCCGGGCCCGCACGGCCGTCGTCCAGCCCGGTCTCGTCCTCGACCGGCTCCAGGAGGCCGCCGCCCCGCACGGCCTGCGCTTCGGACCCGACCCCTCCACCCACAGCCGCTGCACCCTCGGCGGCATGATCGGCAACAACTCCTGCGGCTCGCACTCCGTCGCCTGGGGCACGACGGCGGACAGCGTCCGCGAACTGTCGGTCGTCACCCCGCGGGGCGGGCGGCTGCGCCCCGGCCGGGGGTGGGCCGGGGCGCCGGAGGGACTGCGGGAGCTGGTCGACGGCGAATTGGCCCGCCTGCGCACCGGCTTCCCCGAGCTGCCCCGCCGTATCTCCGGATACGCCCTGGACGCCCTGCTGCCCGAGAACGGCGCCGACGTCGCCCGCTCCCTCTGCGGCTCGGAGGGCACGCTGGGCGTGCTGACGGAGGCGGTCGTGGACCTCGTACGGGCGCCGCGCGCGCGTGTGCTCGCCGTGCTGGGGTACGCCGACGAGAGCGGGGCCGCCGAGGCCGCGGCCGCACTGCTGGAGCACCGCCCGCTGACCGTGGAGGGCATGGCGGCCGACCTGGTGCCGTCCGCGGCGGGCCTTCCGCGCGGGGGAGCCTGGCTGTTCGTGGAGACCGGCGGCGAGACGGAAGGGGAGGCACGCGCGCGTGCGGAGGGGATCGTCCGTGCGGCGGACGTCCTGGACTTCCTCGTGGTCACCGACCCGGCCCGGCAGCGCACGCTGTGGCGGATCCGGGAGGACGCGAGCGGCACGGCGACCCGGATGCCGGACGGGACCGAGGCCTGGCCGGGCTGGGAGGACTGCGCGGTGCCCCCCGCCCGGCTCGGCGCCTACCTGCGGGACTTCCGCGGCCTGCTGGCGGCCCACGGGCTGCGCGGCGCCCCGTACGGGCACTTCGGGGACGGCTGCATCCACGTCCGCATCGACTTCGACCTGCTGACCGGTCCGGGCACAGCCCGCTTCCGGAGCTTCTCCGGGGAACTCGCCGACCTGGTCGTCGCCCACGGCGGATCGCTCTCCGGCGAACACGGCGACGGGCAGGCGCGCGCCGAACTGCTGCCGCGCATGTACGGCCCGGACATGGTGGCCCTCTTCGAGCGCGTGAAGGACCTCTGGGACCCGGACGGCCTGCTCAACCCGGGGATGCTGGTGCGCCCCGCGCCCCTGGACGCGAACCTGCGCTTCTCCGTCCTGCCGAGGGAGCCGGTCGACGTCGCCTTCGGGTACCCGGCCGACGGCGGCGACTTCCCGGCGGCCGTCCGCCGCTGCGTGGGCGTCGCCAAGTGCCGCACGGCCTCGGTGTCGGGGCCGGCGGTGATGTGCCCCTCCTTCCGGGCGACGGGCGAGGAGGAGCACTCCACGCGCGGCCGCGCCCGCCTGCTGCACGAGATGCTCGCCGGCGAGCTGGTGACCGACGGCTGGCGCTCCACGGAGGTGCGGGACGCGCTGGACCTGTGCCTGTCCTGCAAGGGCTGCCGCTCGGACTGCCCGGTCGGGGTCGACATGGCCACCTACAAGGCCGAGTTCCTCCACCACCACTACGCCGGCCGCCGCCGCCCGGCCGCCCACTACGCGATGGGCCGGCTGCCGGTGTGGCTGGGCTGGGTGGGGCGGACCAGGTCGGCGGGGGTGGTCAACGGCCTGGCCGCGGCCGGCCCGCTGGCCCGGGTGGCGAAGCGGCTGGGCGGGATCGCGCGGGAGCGGGAGATCCCCCGGGTGGCGGGGGAGACGTTCACCCGGTGGTGGCGGGGGCGGAGGCCCGCCGCACCCTCCGGGACCGGGGGCGGGGACGGTGCCGCCCCCGACCCCGGTCGCCTGGTGGTCCTGTGGCCGGACACCTTCACCGAGCACCTCTCGCCGTCGGTGGGCCGGGCCGCCGTACGGGTCCTGGAGGCGGCGGGGCTGCGGGTGGCCCTGCCTCCGACGCTGCGACCGGACGGGCGCCCGGTGGGGGACGGCCGCTCACGGTCGGCGCTCCGGCTGCTGGCGGCCCGCAGGGGCCGGGTCTGCTGCGGCCTCACCTACCTCTCCACCGGCCAGCTCGACCGGGCCCGCACGGTGCTGCGCCGCACCCTCGACCTCATGGAACCGGTCCTCGCCACCGACGCCCCGGTCGTCGTCCTCGAACCGAGCTGCGCGGCGGCCCTGCGCACGGACGCCCCCGAGCTGCTGCACGACGACCCGCGGGCGGCGCGGCTCGCCGCGCGGGTGCGCACCTTCGCGGAGACCCTGGAGCAGTACGCCCCCGACTGGACCCCGCCGAACCTGAACCGTCCCGTCACCGGCCAGACCCACTGCCACCAGCACGCGGTCCTGGGCGAGGACCCCGACCGCCGCCTGCGCGAGGCCGCCGGCCTCACCGGCGAACTGTCCGGCGGCTGCTGCGGCCTGGCGGGCAACTTCGGCTTCGAGAAGGGCCACTACGAAGTGTCCGTGGCCTGCGCGGAGGACCAGCTCCTGCCGTCGGTACGGGAGGCACCGGACGGGGCGGTGATCCTGGCCGACGGCTACTCGTGCCGGACCCAACTGGAGCAACTGGCGGGAGCGCGGGGCAGGCATGTGGCGGAGGTGCTGGCGGAGGCGTTGGGGGAGGAACCGTGAGCACGCGCGGCTGACCCGTTCCGGGGGTGCCCGGACGAGCCGGTGCGGTGCGTCGGGGTGGGGCGGTGGCCGTCAGGGCGTGGTCTCGCCCCGTACCAGCGGCAGGCACACCGGCTGGATCTCCTCGGGCAGGTCGTCCGGGCGGCACCAGCGGGCCTCCAGGATCTCGAAGGGGTCGAGGCGCAGCTCGCCGCCCAGCAGGCGGGCCTCGTAGGCCACTTCCAGACGGGTGCGGAAACCGCTGTTCAGCATGACGAGGCGGCCCACCTCCACGTCGAGGCCGGTCTCCTCCTCGACCTCGCGCACCACGGTCTGCCGGAAGTCCTCGTCCTTGTGCGCGAAGCCGCTCGGCAGGCCCCACTGACGGCCCGGCGGCCACATCCGGTGCCGGAGCAGCAGGACCCGCCCCTCGTCGTCGCGCACGACGCCGGTCACCCCGACCACGAACTTGGCGTTCAGGAACCACATGACGCGGCTCTGAACGGGGCGCAGGAAGCGCCAGAGACGGGCAAGAAGTCGTCGCACGGGGCCTCGGGAGGTAGGAGCGGGGCGGACAGGGCTTCACCGGTGGGGACGGTACCCGCCCTGGTGCCCGCCCCTCGCCCACCGACACCTCCGGCACCTTCGAGGCCTCCGGCACCTTCGGCACCTCTGACACCTCCGGCACCTCCGGCACCTCCGGCACCTCCGGCACCTCCGGCACCTCCGGCACTTCGGGCACCTCCGAGGCCTCCGACGCCTCGGCCGGCACCCCTCGGGCAGGACGTCTCCGTCCGGTGCCACCGGCCGCTGCCGGAACTGTGCGCACCTCGGCCTGCCGGCACCCGGGGGACCGCGGTGCGGGCGGGCGTACGGGGGATCTGTCCGACGGGGGATCTGTCCGAACGGGAGAAGGACGCGAGGGGACGGGGGCGCCCGCTGCGGGGCCGTCGCAGAGTGGCTTCCCCTTCCCGCCCCGCCCGGCCTCCCCGGTGTCCCGGAGGTGCTCGGTCCGCATGACGGACGGAGTTGACCCGGGCGGGGCGGGGGACTCATTGTCAGGTACGTGGAAGCGTCACGGTGCTGACCGAGTTCATGTCCTGGACCGGAAAACACCCCGCGACGCACAGTTGCCGAGGGGGCTCTCCACCCCCTCCGCCCAGCCCGAGGAAGGCGCCGTGACGACGTCGAGTGCTGCCAGCCCGTCCACCCCGGCCGCCGTCCCCGGGGCGGCTCCCGGGCATGCGCCGGAAGCGGCGGGCGCCCCACGCGGGCGCGGCTCCCTGGGCCCGGTCGGGCTGGTGCTCGCCGGGGGGATATCCGTGCAGTTCGGCGGGGCGCTCGCGGTGACGCTGATGCCGAGGGCCGGTGCGCTCGGCGTCGTGACGCTGCGGCTCCTGGTGGCCGCGGTCGTGCTGCTGGTGGTGTGCCGGCCCCGGTTGCGCGGCCACTCGCGCGCCGACTGGACCACGGTGATCGCCTTCGGCATCGCCCTGGCCGGGATGAACGGCCTCTTCTACCAGGCCGCCGCCCGCATCCCCCTCGGCACGGCGGTCACCCTGGAGGTGCTCGGCCCGCTCGCCCTCTCCGTCCTCGCCTCCCGCCGCGCGATCAACCTCCTGTGGGCCGGACTCGCCCTCGCCGGCGTCGTCCTGCTCGGCGGCGGAGGCTTCGAGGGCCTCGACCCCCTGGGCGCCGCGTTCGCCCTGGGCGCCGGTGTCATGTGGGCGGCCTACATCATCTTCAGCGCGCGGACCGGCCGCCGTTTCCCGCAGGCCGACGGGCTCGCCCTCGCCATGGCGGTGGCGGCGGTCCTGTTCCTGCCGCTGGGCATCGCCGAGTCCGGTACGAAGCTCCTCGACCCGACGGTCTTCGCCCTGGGCGCGGCGGTCGCGATGCTCTCCTCCGTCCTCCCGTACACCCTGGAACTGCTCGCCCTGCGCCGCCTGCCCGCCTCCACGTTCGCCGTCCTGATGAGCCTGGAGCCGGCCCTCGCCGCGGCCGCCGGCTTCCTCGTCCTCAGCCAGGCCCTCACCCTCACCGAGGCCGCCGCCATCGCCCTGGTCATCGCGGCGAGCATGGGCGCGGTACGGACCCAGGTGGGACGGGGGCGGGAGAAGGCGCCGGGGGACGGTTCCTGACGATCGCGTCGCCGGGGCGGAGCGCTCCGGTACTGGTGCCGCGTCAGGCAACGTTCGCCCCGGCGATGTCCTTGCACCGGCACCGGAACGGTTACGCGTCCGAACCCGAACTTTGTCGGCCACTCTGGTCAGTGCGCGCTGAACGCTCCCATCGGGCCAAGGTGCCGGGCGAAGAACCGCAGCGTGCTGTCTGTCTCGAATGCCGGGACCTCACCGTGCTCGCCGGGGTCGGCGTGCAGCGTCTTCTCGGTCGAGGCGAAGGCGTCGAACAGTGCCAGGCTCCGGGTCCGTGGCACTCGCTCACCGTCCCACTGCACGAGGGACTCCACCGGGACGGTCATCCGTGCGGCGGTCTCGGCTGACACCTCGGCACCGCCCGGGCCCAGCACCGCCGCCCGGACCCGGGGCTCGGCGGCGACAAGCGGGACACCGATCACGCAGCCCAGCGACACACCCGCCCCGGTAGCGAGTGCTCGGCCGGGTCGAGGCCAGAGCTTCAACCGCTGCCACGCGGTCACCCCCGCCTTCGGACGCAGGTGATCGGCGGGGATCATGCCGAAGAAGTTCACGTTCTCCGCGTCGCGGGCCGGGCAGGTGGGGGCCAACAGTCCGTCATCGACCGCACGGCCCTCCGCGCGTGTCCGGGCGACGGCCAGTCCGTAGTGATCCGTCGTTCGGGTCACCTCCGAGTTGATCAGCAGAGTCAGGCACCCTGCCCGCTCGGTCTGCGCGGCCGGGTGGCGAGGACGGATGCCACCCGCCCGGTCGGTCCAGCCTGCCGTCGGCCGGGCCGGGCCGGGCCGGCCCGGGTCGGCACAGGCGCGCCGCGTGGCCGGTCTGATCCACCGTCCCCGCCGTGAGCTGAGCGCCCCGGTCGAACCGGTCGGCGGCCGCACACCCGTCATCGGCACCGCGGCAACGATTCCTGCCGTGAACCCCGCAGGGATGGTGTCGGGCGGCGTGCAAGGGGCCGCGGCGAGCATGTCGGCCAGCCAGTCCTCGTAGTGTCGGCGCTCCAGCCCCGACCGGCGGTGAGCTGGGTGCACAGGTGGGACCGGTCAGAACCCAGCAGGCGTCCGCCGGGCGGGCGGCGTCGGCGCCGGCAGGCAGGACAGGCCGACTTCGGGGGAGGGCCGCGCACCTCGACCAGCCCCTGCTGCCGGAAGACTTCCAGTCCCTGGACGACTGCCTTCCCGGCGTCGACCCCTCCTGTCTCGTCCACCGATCGGACACCGTCGCAGAGTTTCAGCAGCTCGACCGACCACCGACTGCCCGCTCCGGGTGCCTCTGATCACCCGAACCGGCGGGAGGTGCGCGCCGGGCAGCCGGGGACTGACCGTCTTCTGGTGCCCAGGGGCAGCGGCTGGAGGCAAATACTTCGGCAGGACGGCAACCATGGCCGACCCTGCGGCAACTGTTGAGCAGCCCGTGCCCCACGGGCACCCCCCACCGCACGTACAGATTGGGAAACACGCATGACTGAGCGGCACAGCCACGGCAAGGCGCGGCACCGCAGAAGGAGGACGGCCCTGCTGTCCGGGATCCCGCTGGCGCTGGCCGCCGCGGGAGCCATGGTCTACGGCACGGCTTTCGGGGTGTTCGGAGAGGACGCGCAGCCGAAGGCCGAGGCGGCGCCGTCGAGCGCGTCCGCCTACCCCGGCCCCGGGAGGGTCACCGGCGACGTCGTCGTCCACGACCCGACCCTGCTGCGGGCACCCGACGGGCGCTACCTGCTCCATTCCACCCACGGCTACCTGGAGGTCCGCACCTCCACCGACCGTGTCGCTTTCAGCCGCAACGGCAACGCCTTCTCCACGCCGCCCCGTTGGTGGTCGCGCTACTCGACCGAGAACGATCCGTGGGCACCCGACCTCTCCTATCACGGCGGCCGGTACCTGATGTACTACTCGGTCTCCAAGTTCCATTCCAACACCTCGGCCATCGGCCTGGCCACCTCCACGACCGGCAAACCGGGCAGCTGGAAGGACCAGGGCATCGTCCACTCCTCCACGTCCACCAGCGACTACAACGCCATCGACCCCGACCTGTTCGTCGACGGCGACGGCAAGTGGTGGCTGGCCTTCGGCTCCCACTGGAGCGGGATCAAGATGATCCGCCTCGACCCGAAGACCGGGAAGCAGTACGCGGGGGACACCACCCGCCACTCGCTCGCCTCGCGCTCCACGGCGCCGAGGGCGGTGGAGGGCCCGACCGTGGTCAAGCGGAACGGGTACTACTACCTCTTCGCCTCGTACGACGCCTGCTGCAGCGGTACCACCTCCACGTACAAGATCAAGGTCGGCCGGGCCACCAAGCCCACCGGGCCGTACTACGACCGCAACGGCGTCGCGATGAACAAGGACGGCGGCACCGTGGTCATGGCGTCGCACGGATCCGTGATCGGCCCCGGCGGGCAGGACATCATGTCCGACGGTGGCAAGGACCTGCTCGTCTACCACTACTACGACGGCAGGGACGGCGGTGCTCCCAAGCTCGGCCTCAACCTGCTGAAGTGGAGCGGCGGCTGGCCCACCGCGTACTGACCGGCACTTGGCGGCGGGGGAGCGGCGGTTCGCGCAAGGGCCACATGGGCAGCTCCCCACGCCTGCGGGGAGGATCCCCAGCCACAGAGGTGGATCTGCGGCTGGTGCCCTCCTCGTGCCGTGCCGGCGCCGGGCCCGTCATCCCGTCGTACGCGCCGCGCCTCCAGGCATCCCCGCCTGCTCGGCACTCACGACGAGGACTTCGTCATCCAGACGGCCACCACCCGCCCCGCCAGGCTCGGCCGGCCCTTCACCCGCTGGTCGAACCGCAAACCCGCCGCCTACCTGCGCGAGCAACTCGCGGAGAGCCACACCTGGCAGGCCGCGGCGGCCTCCCTGTTCGGCCCGCTGTGCGACCGCGGCGACCGCGGCGGCCGACGACGGTCCCGGTGAGAGAAGAAGGGCGCCGGCAGGGGTGGGGGGCGGCACACCCGGGTAGGCACGGGGCAGTTGCCGGGGGGACGGGAGAGCATCATGCTGGCCGGGGCGATCGGCGATGTCGTGCTGGGGCTGCTGGCCAGCTGTCTGAGCGGCCTGGCGGTGTGGCTGTGGCAGCGCGGCAGACACAGCCGGGACCTCCGGGCGCGGATGCGCGTCGTCGGCGCCCGCCCCGGCGACACCTGCCTGATCGTGATGAACAACAAGTACGGCGCTCCGGGCACCACCCATCACCACGACGTGCAGGCGATGATCGAGGCAGCCGTCCTCAGCCACAGTCTGGAGTGCGAGGTCGAGATCGTCCGCAGCGACGACTTCCGGGGCAGCAACGGGAACAAGCCGGAGTTCTGCATAGGGGGCCCGCTCGGCTCGAACGTGCGGAGCGCGGGCCATCTCGCCCACAGCCTCCCCGGCGTCACGTTCCATCCCTACACCCATCCGGACCATCCGCTGGCCATCGAGGCGGGCGGTGAGTCCTACCACTGGGACCGCGAGAACCAGGGGTACGCGCTGCTCGCGAAGTTCACCGCTCCGGGAGGGTCCCGTCCCGTCATCCTCATCTGCGGGCAGAGCGCCGTCACCAACCACGCCGCCGCATACTTCCTCCACCACTCGTACCGCCGGATAGCGGACGCCGTCTCCTCCACCGAACGCTTCTGCCTGATCCTGAAGATCCCCTCGATCCGCACCTACGGCTTCCAGGGGGCCACCCTGGAACGCGACCTCACCGACGCGGTCTTCGCACCCGGGCCGTAGCGGTCCCCGCGCACCCGGGCCGTAGCGATCCCCGCGCACACGGCGCGGGGAGAGCGGCCGCACCCATTCATGCAAGCACGCTTGCTTGTTTCCCGGTCCGCTGCCATGCTCCACGCGACCGCGCCGCACACCGTCGTGCCCCGAGGGGAGCGCCATCGTGTCCGATCCGTCGTCCGTGATCGACGATCTGCATGAGGAGAGCGAGGAGGCCGACCGGCTCGTGGCCCGGCTCGGCCCCGAGGGGTGGGGGCTGGCGACGCCCGCCGCCGGGTGGAGCGTCGCTCATCAGGTCGCGCACCTCGCCTGGACCGACCACTCGGCGCTGCTCGCCGTCACGGACGGGGACGGGTTCCGGGCGCTGGTCGAGCAGGCGCTCGCCGCCCCGCACACCTTCGTCGACGAGGGTGCCGAGGAATACGCCCGGCTCGCGCCCGCCGAGTTGCTCGCGCGGTGGCGCAAGGGGCGCGCGGCGCTGGAGAACGGGCTGCGGTCGGCCCCGCCCGGGGCACGCTTCCCCTGGTACGGACCCCCCATGTCGGCGGCCTCCATGGCGACGGCCCGGCTCATGGAGACCTGGGCCCACGGGCTCGACATCGCGGACGCGACCGGTGTGCCGCGGCCCCCCACCGACCGGCTGAGGCATGTGGCCCGGCTCGGGGTGCGGACCCGGGACTTCGCCTACGGAGTGCACGGCCTCACCCCGCCCACCGATCCCTTCCGCGTCGAACTCCTCGCGCCGGGAGGCGAGCTGTGGGCCTACGGGCCCGAGGACGCCCCGCAGCGGGTCACCGGGCCCGCGCTCGACTTCTGCCTCCTGGTCACCCGGCGCGCCCACCGCGCCGACCTCGCCCTCACCGCCGACGGGCCCGACGCCGACCGCTGGCTCGGCATCGCCCAGGCCTTCGCCGGGCCGCCGGGGGGCGGACGCCCGCCGAAGGAGGAGGGCAGGGGCGGCCAGGGGCACACCCCGTGACGGCGGACCTGCGCATCGGCAACGCCTCCGGCTTCTACGGGGACCGCTTCGACGCCCTGCGCGAGATGCTCACCGGCGGTGAGCTCGACGTCCTCACCGGCGACTACCTCGCCGAGCTGACCATGCTCATCCTCGCCCGCGACCGGCTCAAGGACCCCTCCGCCGGGTACGCCCGCACCTTCCTGCGGCAGCTGGAGGAGTGCCTCGGCCTCGCCCACGAGCGGGGGGTGAGGATCGTCGCCAACGCCGGCGGACTCAACCCGGCGGGGCTCGCCGGTGCCGTACGGGAGCTGGCCGGGCGGCTCGGCGTCCCGGTGCGGGTCGCGCACGTCGAGGGCGACGACCTCACCGCCGCCCATCCGGGGAGCCTCGCCGCCCACGCCTACCTCGGCGGCTTCGGCATCGCGGCCTGCCTGCGCGAGGGCGCCGACGTCGTCGTGACCGGGCGGGTCACCGACGCCGCCCTGGTCACCGGCCCGGCCGCCGCGCACTTCGGCTGGGCGCCGACCGATCACGACCGGCTCGCGGGGGCCGTCGTCGCCGGACACGTGCTGGAGTGCGGGCCCCAGGCCACCGGCGGCAACTACGCCTTCTTCCACGAGCGGCCCCCCGGTGACCTCCGGCGGCCCGGCTTCCCGCTCGCCGAGGTGCACGAGGACGGCAGCAGCGTCATCACCAAGCACCCCGGCACCGGCGGCTTCGTCGACGTCGGCACCGTCACCGCGCAGCTGCTCTACGAGACCGGCGGCGCCCGGTACGCCGGGCCGGACGTCACCGCCCGGCTCGACAGCGTGCGGATCGGCCGGGACGGGCCCGACCGGGTACGGATCGACGGCGTGCGCGGAGAGGCGCCGCCGCCCACGCTCAAGGTCGGGCGGAGCCGGCTCGGCGGATTCCGCAACGAGGTCGTGTTCGTCCTCACCGGGCTCGACGTCGAGGCCAAGGCGGACCTCGTGAAGGAGCAGATGGCCGGCGCGCTCGCCACGTCGTCGCCGGCCGAGGTGCGCTGGGAGCTCGTACGGACCGACCGGCCCGACGCGGACACCGAGGAGACCGCGAGCGCCCTGCTGCGGCTCGTCGTGCGGGACCCGGCGCAGGAGGCGGTCGGGCGGGCGTTCAGCGGGGCCGCCGTCGAGCTGGCGCTGGCCGGCTACCCCGGATTCCACGTGCTGGCGCCACCGGGAAAGGGCGCCCCCTACGGGGTCTTCGAGGACGTGTACGTCCCCCAGGGTTCCGTCGGCCACGTGGCCGTCCTCCACGACGGCCGCCGCGTCCCGGTGGGCCCGCCCCACGACACCGCCGTCCTCGCGGACGTACCGGAACCGGAACCGCCCCGGCCGCTGGCACCCGGGCCGGCCCGGCGCGCCCCCCTCGGCCTGGTCGCCGGTGCCCGCAGCGGGGACAAGGGCGGCAACGCCAACGTCGGGGTCTGGGTCAGGAGCGACGACGCCTGGCGGTGGCTCGCGCACGAGCTGACCGTCGAGCGGCTGCGCGAGCTGATCCCCGAGGCCGCCGACCTGCCCGTCACCCGGCACGTCCTGCCCCGCCTGCGCGCCCTGAACTTCGTCGTCGAGTCCCTCCTCGGCGAGGGCGTCGCCGCGCAGGCCCGTTTCGACCCGCAGGCCAAGGCGCTCGGCGAATGGCTGCGCTCCCGCCACCTGGACATCCCGGAGGCCCTCCTGTGACCGTCCTCGCATCCGCCCTGGACACGGCGGGCCCCGACTACCGGGCCCACCGCGAGGCCATGCTCGGCAAGCTCGCCGCACTCGACGCCGAACACGCCAAGGCCCTCGCGGGCGGCGGCGGGAAGTACGTCGACCGGCACCGCGCGCGCGGCAAGCTCCTCGCCCGCGAACGCGTCGAACTGCTCCTCGACCCCGACACCCCGTTCCTGGAACTGTCCCCGCTGGCCGCCTGGGGCAGCGAGTACGCGGTCGGCGCGTCCCTGGTCGCCGGGATCGGGGTCGTCGAGGGCGTGGAGTGCCTGATCACGGCCAACGACCCGACGGTGCGCGGCGGCGCCAGCAACCCGTGGAGCCTGAAGAAGGCCCTGCGGGCCAACGACATCGCGCTCGCCAACCGGCTGCCGTGCATCAGCCTGGTGGAGTCCGGCGGTGCCGACCTGCCCTCGCAGAAGGAGATCTTCATCCCGGGCGGCGCGATCTTCCGCGACCTCACCAGACTGTCGGCGGCCGGCATCCCGACCGTCGCCGTCGTCTTCGGCAACTCCACCGCCGGAGGCGCGTACGTCCCCGGCATGTCCGACCACGTGATCATGGTCAAGGAGCGGGCGAAGGTGTTCCTCGGAGGCCCGCCGCTGGTGAAGATGGCCACCGGGGAGGAGAGCGACGACGAGTCCCTGGGCGGCGCCGGGATGCACGCGCGGGTGTCGGGCCTCGCCGACTACTTCGCCGTCGACGAACCGGACGCCCTGCGCCGGGCCCGGCGGGTCGTGGCCCGCCTGAACCACCGCAAGGCGTACCCCGACCCGGGGCCGGCCGAGCCCCCCAGGTACGACCAGGACGAGCTCCTGGGCGTCGTGCCCGGCGACCTGAGGAGCCCCTTCGACCCGTGCGAGGTGATCGCGCGGATCGTCGACGGCTCCGACTTCGACGCGTTCAAACCGCTCTACGGGACCAGCCTCACCACCGGCTGGGCCGCCCTGCACGGCTACCCGGTCGGCATCCTCGCGAACGCCCGGGGGGTGTTGTTCAGCGAGGAGTCGCAGAAGGCCGCCCAGTTCATCCAGCTCGCCAACCAGCGCGACATCCCGCTGGTCTTCCTGCACAACACCACCGGCTACATGGTCGGCAGGGAGTACGAGCAGGGCGGGATCATCAAACACGGCGCCATGATGATCAACGCGGTCGCCAACTCGAGGGTCCCCCACCTGTCGGTGCTCATGGGCGCCTCGTACGGTGCCGGGCACTACGGCATGTGCGGGCGGGCGTACGACCCGCGGTTCCTGTTCGCCTGGCCCGGCGCCAAGTCCGCCGTCATGGGCCCGCAGCAGCTCGCCGGGGTGCTGTCCATCGTCGCCCGGCAGTCCGCGGCGGCGAAGGGCCGGCCGTACGACGACGAGGCGGACGCGGCACTGCGCGCCATGGTCGAGCAGCAGATCGAGTCCGAGTCGCTGCCCGTGTTCCTGTCGGGGCGGCTGTACGACGACGGCGTCATCGACCCGCGCGACACCCGCACCGTCCTCGGCCTGTGCCTGTCGGCCGTCCACACGGCGCCCTACGAGGGCGTGCGCGGTGGCTTCGGCGTCTTCCGGATGTGAGGAGCTCATGGTGATCAGTACTGTCCTCGTCGCCAACCGGGGCGAGATCGCCTGCCGGATCGCCCGCACCTGCGGCGAACTCGGCATCCGGACGGTGGCCGTGCACTCGGACGCCGACGCGAACGCGCTGCACGCGCGTGTGGCGGACGAGGCCGTACGCCTCGTGGGGGCGGCGCCCGCCGACACGTATCTGCGCGGCGACCTGATCGTGAAGGCCGCGCTCGCGGCCGGCGCGGACGCCGTGCACCCCGGCTACGGCTTCCTCTCCGAGAACGCCGGCTTCGCGCGCGCCGTACGCGACGCCGGCCTGGTGTGGATCGGGCCGCCCCCCGAGGCGATCGAGGCGATGGCCTCCAAGACGCGCGCCAGGGAACTCATGGGCATCGCGCCCCTGCGCGAGGTCACCGAGGCCGACCTGCCGGTCCTGGTGAAGGCGGCCGCGGGCGGCGGCGGGCGCGGGATGCGCGTCGTACGGAGCCTCGCCGGCCTGGACGCCGAACTGGCCGCCGCGCGCGCGGAGGCCGCGAGCGCCTTCGGCGACGGCGAGGTGTTCGTCGAGCCCTATGTGGAGGGCGGGCGCCATGTGGAGGTGCAGGTCCTCGCCGACACGCACGGCACGGTGTGGGCGCTGGGCACCCGGGACTGCTCCCTGCAGCGCCGCCACCAGAAGGTGATCGAGGAAGCCCCGGCACCCGGCCTGACCGAGGAACTCACCGCGGAACTCCACACCCTCGCCGTACGCGCCGCCCGCACGGTGGGCTACACCGGCGCCGGGACCGTCGAGTTCCTCGTCGCCGGCGACCGGGCGCACTTCCTGGAGATGAACACCCGGCTCCAGGTGGAACACCCGGTCACGGAGGCCGTGTTCGGCCTCGACCTGGTCGCCGAACAGATCCGCGTCGCCGAGGGCCACGCCCTCGAGAACGACCCGCCCCCCGCGCGCGGACACGCCGTGGAGGCCCGCCTGTACGCCGAGGACCCCGCCCACGACTGGGCGCCGCAGACCGGCCGCCTGCACCGCCTCGCCGTCCCCGGCGGGATCCGCCTGGACACCGGGTTCACCGACGGCGACGACATCGGCGTCCACTACGACCCGATGATCGCCAAGGCCGTCGCCCACGCGCCCACCCGCGCGGAGGCGGTCCGCAAACTGGCGTCCGCCCTGGAACGGGCGGCGATCCACGGCCCCGTCACCAACCGGGACCTGCTCGTCCGCTCCCTGCGGCACCCGGAGTTCACCGACGGCCGCATGGACACCGGCTTCTACGACCGCCACCTGACAGCACTGACCGAACCCGCCCCCGACCCCCGCGCCCCGCTCGCCGCCGCCCTCGCCGACGCCCACGGCCGCTCCCGGTTCGGCGGCTGGCGCAACCTGCCCTCGCAACCGCAGGTCAAGCGGTACGCCGTGGCGGGCGAGGAGCGCGAGGCGCGTTACCGGCACACGCGGGACGGGCTCGCGGTGGACGGGGCGCGGGTGGTGCACGCCGACGCCGGCCTCGTCGTCCTCGAGGCCGACGGCGTCCGACGCCGCTTCGAGGTCAGTCGCTACGGCGACCGGGTGTACGTCAACGGCACCGCCCTGACCGCCCTGCCCCGCTTCCCCGACCCCGCCGCCCAGCACACCCCGGGCTCCCTGCTGGCCCCCATGCCGGGCACCGTCGTCCGGGTCGCGGAGGGGCTGGCCGTCGGCGCCTTCGTCCAGGCCGGTGAACCTCTGCTCTGGCTGGAGGCGATGAAGATGCAGCACAGGATCACGGCCCCGGCCACGGGGACGGTGAGCGCCCTGCACGCCGTCACGGGACAGCAGGTGGAGCCCGGCACGTTGTTGGCGGTGGTGCAGCCCGGCTAGGGACTGCGGCGAAAGGGGCAC
The DNA here is from genome assembly GCF_026242095.1 of Streptomyces sp. NEAU-W12. Taxonomy (NCBI): domain Bacteria; kingdom Bacillati; phylum Actinomycetota; class Actinomycetes; order Kitasatosporales; family Streptomycetaceae; genus Streptomyces; species Streptomyces sp. NEAU-W12. Next base: position 85,523 of record NZ_JAPJDM010000014.1, on the reverse strand, counting down.
CTGCCGTGCGACGCCCGGCACGCACCCCCGGCGCACCCGCACCGCCCGGAAGCCCGGGTGCGCCCGGTACGGGAACTTCCGGGCGGCACGCCGGGAGCACCCTGCCCCGAGCTCTCGGGCTCGCTCGAGCAGGGGGGACCCCATGACGTCGCGCGGCCGTCCTCCGGGCGGCGACGCCCCTTCCGCCACAGGCCCCAGGGGCGCGAACCACGCGAGGAACCACAGATCACCCGCACCCTCCACACGACGCGAAGCCCCTCCCCCAGGAGCGCTCATGCCCGTCATCGAATCCGAAGAGCACAAGGCCCTCCGCGCGGCCGTCGCCGCCCTCGGCAACCGCTACGGCCGCGCCTACCTCACCCGCACCGTCGCCGAAGGCAACCACCCCGCCGAACTCTGGTCGGAGGCGGCCGAGCTCGGCTACCTCGGCGTCAGCCTCCCCGAGGAGTACGGAGGCGGAGGCGGCGGCATCGCGGAACTCTCCCTCGTCCTCGAAGAGCTCGGCGCCGCCGGCTGCCCGCTCCTGCTGCTGGTCGTCTCGCCCGCCATCTGCGGCACGGTCATCGCCCGCTTCGGCACCGAGGCACAGAAGCGGGAGTGGCTGCCGGGCCTCGCCGACGGCACCCGCACCATGGCGTTCGGCATCACCGAGCCCGACGCCGGTTCCAACGCGCACCGCATCACGACCACCGCGCGCCGCGACCCCGGCACCGGCGACTGGCTGCTCACCGGCCGCAAGGTGTTCGTCTCCTGCGTCGACGTCGCCGACGCCACCCTCGTCGTCGGCCGCACCGAAACCGTGTCCGCCGAGAAGGGCCGCACCGGCCGGATCAAGCCCTGCCTGTTCATCGTCCCGCGCGACGCCGAGGGCTTCGAGCGCCGGCAGATCGACATGGAACTCAGTGCCGCCGAGAAGCAGTTCGAGCTGGTCCTCGACGACGTACGGCTGCCCGCCGACGCGCTCGTGGGCGATGAGGACGCGGGCCTGCTGCAGCTGTTCGCCGGGCTCAACCCCGAGCGGATCATGACGGCCGCCTTCGCGATCGGCATGGGACGCCACGCCCTCGCCAGGGCCGTCGAGTACGCGCGTGAGCGCACCGTGTGGGACGCCCCCATCGGCGCCCACCAGGCCGTCGCCCACCCCCTCGCCCAGGCGCACATCGACCTCGAACTCGCCCGCCTGATGATGCAGAAGGCTGCTCTGCTCCACGACACCGGCGACGACACGGGCGCGGGCGAGGCCGCCAACATGGCCAAGTACGCCGCCGCCGAGGCCTGTGTGAAGGCCGTCGACCAGGCCGTGCACACCCTCGGCGGGAACGGCCTGACGCGCGAGTTCGGCCTCGCCTCGCTGGTGACCGCCGCGCGGGTGTCCCGGATCGCCCCGGTGAGCCGGGAGATGATCCTGAACTACGTCTCCCACCAGACCCTGGGCCTGCCCAAGTCGTACTAGTCCGTCTTGGAGGAACCATGTTCCGCAGCGAGTACGCAGACGTTCCACCCGTCGCACTCCCCATCCATGACGCGGTGTTGGCGCGCGCCGCCGAGTTCGGGAGCACCCCGGCACTGATCGACGGCACCGACGGCACCACCCTCACGTACGAGCAGGTCGACCGGTTCCACCGGCGTGTGGCCGCCGCCCTCGCCGAGGCGGGCGTGCGCAAGGGCGACGTGCTCGCCCTGCACAGCCCCAACACGGTCGCCTTCCCGCTCGCCTTCTACGCGGCCACCCGCGCGGGCGCCTCGGTCACCACCATCCACCCGCTCGCCACCGCCGAGGAGTTCGGCAGGCAACTGGCGGACTCCTCGGCCCGCTGGATCGTCACCGTGTCCCCGCTGCTCCCGACCGCGCGCAGGGCGGCCGAACTCGCGGGCGGCGTCGAGGAGATCCTCGTCTGCGACAGCGCGCCCGGCCACCGCTCCCTGATCGACATGCTGGCCTCCGCCGCCCCCGAGCCGCAGGTCGCCATCGACCCCGCCGAGGACGTCGCCGTCCTGCCGTACTCCTCCGGCACCACCGGCACCCCCAAGGGCGTGATGCTCACGCACCGCCAGATCGCCACCAACCTCGCCCAGCTCGAACCGCTGATCACCGCCGGCCCCGGCGACCGCGTCCTCGCCGTGCTGCCGTTCTTCCACATCTACGGTCTGACGGCCCTGATGAACGCCCCCCTGCGCCAGGGTGCCACCGTCGTCGTCCTGCCGCGCTTCGACCTGGAGACGTTCCTGGCGGCCGTCCAGAACCACCGCATCACCGCCCTGTACGTGGCCCCGCCCATCGTCCTGGCCCTCGCCAAGCACCCCCTGGTCGCCGCGTACGACCTCAGCTCCCTGAAGCACGTCGTCAGCGCCGCCGCACCCCTGGACGCGAGCCTCGCCGCCGCCTGCTCGCAGCGGCTCGGCCTGCCGCCCGTCGGCCAGGCGTACGGCATGACGGAACTGTCGCCGGGCACCCACGTCGTCCCCCTGGACGCCATGGACGACGCGCCGCCCGGCACCGTCGGCAAGCTCGTCGCCGGCACCGAGATGCGCATCGTCGCCCTCGACGACCCGGCCAAGGACCTCGGCCCCGGAGAGTCCGGCGAGATCCTCATCCGCGGCCCCCAGGTCATGAAGGGCTACCTCGGCCGTCCCGACGCCACCGCCGCGATCATCGACGAGGACGGCTGGCTGCACACCGGCGACGTCGGCCACACCGACGAGGACGGCTGGCTGTTCGTCGTCGACCGGGTCAAGGAGCTCATCAAGTACAAGGGCTTCCAGGTCGCCCCCGCCGAACTCGAGGCGCTGCTCCTGACCCACCCCGGCATCGCCGACGCCGCCGTCGTCGGCCTCCACGACGACGACGGCAACGAGGTCCCGCACGCCCACGTCGTCCGCCGGCCGTCCGCCCCCGGGCTCTCCCGGAGCGAGGTCATGGCGTACGTCGCCGAACACGTCGCCCCGTACAAGCGGGTCCGCCACGTCACCTTCATCGACGCCGTCCCCCGGGCGGCCTCCGGGAAGATCCTGCGCCGCGCACTGAGGGCGCGGTCCGAGGAGCCCTCGTGACCCTGGTCGCCCGCACGCGCGCGCGGGGCGTCGAGACCCTCAGCCTCGACGCCCCCGAGCGCCGCAACGCCCTGTCCGCCGCCCTCGTCGGGGAACTGGCCGACGCGCTCACCGACGCCGGCCGGGACGGCGACGTCCGCGCGGTCGTGCTCACGCACACCGGGAACACCTTCAGCGCGGGCGCCGACCTGCGCGACCCACCGACCCCCCAGGCGCTGACCGGCCTCCTGCGGCACATCGTCGAACTCCCGAAACCGGTCGTCGCGCGGGTCACCGGGCACGTCCGCGCGGGCGGCCTCGGCCTGCTCGGCGCCTGCGACGTCGCCACCGCCTCGGACACGGCCACGTTCGCCTTCACCGAGGTCCGCATCGGGGTCGCCCCGGCCGTGGTCTCCCTGCCGCTGCTGCCCCGCGCCGACCCGCGCGCGCTGGCCCGCTACTACCTCACCGGGGAGCGCTTCGACGCCGCCGAAGCCGTCCGCGCCGGCCTGCTCACCGTGTGCGGCGAGGACGTCGACCAGGTCCTCGCCCCGGTCCTCGACGGCCTGCGCCGGGCCGCACCCGAGGCCCTGGCCGAGACGAAGCGGCTGCTCACGGCTAGGGTGCTGGAGACCTTCGACCGGGACGCCGCCGACCTGACGGCGCTCTCGGCCCGCCTCTTCGCCTCCGCCACCGCACGGGAGGGGATGACGGCCTTCCTCGAACGACGGGACCCGCAATGGGCGGTGTGAGCACGACCGGCCGCAGCGACCGTGCCGAGCGCGTTCCCAAGCAGGACCGCAGCCGGGTCACCCGGCAGCGGCTCCTGGAAGCCGCCGTGGCCTGCCTCGCCGAACACGGCTGGGCGGGCTCCACGGTCCTCGTCGTCGCCGAACGCGCGGGTGTCTCCCGGGGCGCGGCCCAGCACCACTTCCCGACCCGCGAGGACCTTTTCACGGCCGCCGTCGAGTACGTCGCCGAGGAACGCTCCACCGCCCTGCGGGCCCTCTTCCCCGACGGCACGACCGCGGGTGACCGCCGCGCGGTGGTCACCGCGCTGGTCGACCTCTACACCGGGCCCCTGTTCCGCGCCGCCCTCCACCTGTGGGTCGCCGCCTCCAACGAGGAGCAGCTGCGGCCCCGCGTGACCGAGCTGGAGTCCCGCATCGGGCGTGAGAGCCACCGCGTCGCCGTGGACCTCCTCGCCGCCGACGAGACCCGCCCCGGTGTCCGCGAGACCGTCCAGGGCCTCCTCGACATGGCCCGCGGCCTGGGCCTGGCCACCCTCCTCACCGACGACGCGGCCCGGCGCGAGCGGGTGGTGCGGCAGTGGGCGGCACTGCTGGACGAGGTGCTGGGCTGAGTCACCGGGGCGAGGCACCGCGGCCGGGGCCGGCCGGTCCGGGGCCGCACGGCGGTCCGCGGCTCTGCCTGCGCGCTCACGGGCTCAGCCGCTCCACCTTCCAGCCGCCGTCCGGCCGGGCCGTGTAGCGCAGGCGGTCGTGGAGGCGGTTCTCGCGGCCCTGCCAGAACTCGACCGCCTGCGGGACCACCCGGAAACCGCCCCAGTGCGGCGGGACCGGCACCTGCTCGCCCTCCGGGTGGCGGGCCGCCAGCTCCGCGTACGTCGCGTCCAGGTCCGTACGGTCGGCCAGCACCGACGACTGGCCGCTCGCCCACGCGCCGAGCTGCGAGCCGTGCGGGCGGGTGCGGAAGTAGGCGGCCGTCTCGTCCCGGCCGGTGCGCCGCGCGGCGCCGGTGACGATGACCTGCCGGGCCATCGGATGCCACGGGAACAGCAGCGAGACGTACGGGTTGACGGTCAGCTCGCGCCCCTTGCGGGAGTCGTAGTTCGTGTAGAACACGAACCCCTGCTCGTCGAAGTGCTTCAGCAGCACCGTGCGGGAGCTGGGCCGGCCCCGCGCGTCCGCCGTGGACACGACCATCGCGTTCGGCTCGAACAGGCCGCCGTCCGTCGCCGCCTGCTTGAACCAGCGCGCGAACTGCTCGACGGGGGTGGCGGCCAGGTCGGCCTCGGAAAGCCCCTCGGCCCGGTACTGCTTGCGCATCGAGGCGGGATCGAAGGGAGCGGAGTCTCGGGCGGTCACGTGGTCATCCTGCCGCATGAGCGGATCCCGTGGGCACGGAGTCCGCAGGTCCGTGCAGCAGGGGCCGGGGGACGGGCGCGCCTGGAGGGCCGCCCGGAATTCAGTGGCACTGAGTGCCGCAAACACTCCCCAAAACTGGCACTCAGGGTTATCGTTGCTGGGCAACTGCTCCGGTTGGGTGGCCGCCGGCCGGGCATCACAGGGGTGACGTCCCGGACCGCGAGTCCTCGCGACGACGACCGCGGATCCCCCGGACGCGCACTCGCCCCAACCGGCCGACCGGTCACCGGCCGGCCGGCTCACCGACCGGCCGGCGCGTGGCCGTCCCACCCACACGGCCGTCCGCCGTCCCCCCCCATCATGAGGAGCCGCCTGATGTCCGACTTCGTACCCGGGCTCGAAGGAGTCGTCGCGTTCGAAACGGAGATCGCCGAACCGGACAAGGAGGGCGGCGCACTCCGGTACCGGGGCGTCGACATCGAGAACCTGGTCGGGCACGTCTCCTTCGGGAACGTCTGGGGCCTTCTCGTCGACGGCGCCTTCAACCCCGGTCTGCCGCCCGCCGAGCCCTTCCCGATCCCCGTCCACTCCGGTGACGTCCGCGTCGACGTCCAGTCCGCGCTCGCCATGCTGGCACCGGTCTGGGGCCTGAAACCGCTGCTCGACATCGATGCCGGGCAGGCCCGCGACGATCTCGCGCGCGCCGCCGTCATGGCCCTGTCCTACGTCGCCCAGTCCGCGCGCGGCCAGGGCCTGCCCATGGTCCCGCAGAGCGAGATAGACAAGGCGCGGTCCGTCGTCGAACGCTTCATGATCCGCTGGCGCGGCGAACCCGACCCCAAGCACGTCGCCGCCGTCGACGCGTACTGGACCTCCGCCGCCGAGCACGGCATGAACGCCTCCACCTTCACGGCCCGCGTCATCGCCTCCACCGGCGCGGACGTGGCCGCGGCCCTCTCGGGCGCCGTCGGCGCCATGTCGGGCCCCCTGCACGGCGGCGCGCCCTCGCGCGTCCTCGGCATGATCGAGGAGATCGAACGCACCGGAGACGCCGAGGCGTACGTGAAGGGGGCGCTCGACCGGGGCGAACGCCTCATGGGCTTCGGCCACCGCGTCTACCGCGCCGAGGACCCCCGCGCCCGCGTGCTGCGCCGCACCGCCCGCGAGCTCGGTGCCCCGCGCTTCGAGGTCGCCGAGGCGCTGGAGAAGGCCGCCCTGGCCGAGCTCCACGCCCGCCGTCCCGACCGCGTCCTGGCCACCAACGTCGAGTTCTGGGCCGCCATCGTCCTGGACTTCGCCGAGGTGCCGGCCCCCATGTTCACCTCGATGTTCACCTGTGCCCGTACCGCGGGCTGGTCGGCCCACATCCTCGAGCAGAAGCGCACCGGCCGCCTGGTCCGCCCCTCCGCCCGCTACACGGGCCCCGGCAGCCGCGACCCGCACGAGATCGAGGGCTACGCGGACATGGCCGACCGGGCCTGAGCCCGGGTCCCCGGAAGCACACGGAAACGCAGACGACCCGCGAGCCTGGTCCTCCAGAGGAGGGGCCGGCCGGACGTACCGGCGACTCGCGGGTCGGGCGACTGCGTTGGATTGGGCCGGTCGCGTGCATCACACACACGCTGGTCCGGCGCCGAACCGAGTACGGCGACGGGCTACTGGCCCGCAGCCACCTCTTCCGTCCGGTATGCGTACATCTGCCGAACCACCTCCTTTCCGGAATGCCACCACCTTAGGAAACGGCCCGCCGTCCGATCAACCGCTTTTTCGAGATATCGGCCGTCGGACGTGTCGCCGCTGGTCATCTGCCGTGCGGCGGACCGGGGGACGCGGGGTGGGGCGCACCTTCGCCGGCCCGCGGACGAGGACCGGGACCGAGGGGGACGCCCGGCGGGGGGAGCGGCCGCCGAGCGGGAACGGGTGCGAAATGCTGGCGGCGCACAACGATTTTCTCCATGTTGCGGGAACCCGGTGTGCGCTGAGTCACGTTCAAGTTGAATGAGGGCAAGTGGGCGGACCGACGTGCCGTACGCAGGACGCAGCTGCAGGGGGTCCAGGTGAGTACTTCCCGGAGTAGTGGGACCACCGACGAAGAACTGGGGCCCGACGAGCCCGGGCGGGAGAGTTCGGATGGTTCCGATCTGCTGGCCGCGTTGCTGGACGGCATGGACGCCGCCCTGTGCGCCTTCGACGCGGACGCGGTGGTGACGCACTGGAACCGCGAGGCCGAGCGCATCCTCGGGTGGACCGCGGCCGAGGCCGTGGGCCGGCAGGGCTTCGCCGGATGGGCGGTGCGCGGCGCGGACGCCGCGGAGGTCGAGGCCCGGCTGATGTCGGCCATGGAGGCCGCGGGCCGGCAGGTGCACGAGTTCGCGCTGCTGACCAAGGACGGCGGCCGGGTGCTGGTGCGGACCCAGTCCGCGGCCGTACGCGGGCCCGACGGGAAGCCGGCGGGTGTGTACTGCGCGTTCAGCGAGGTGCACACGCAGATCGACCTGGAACGGTCGATCGCGCTGAGCGAGGCGCTGCTGGCGGACGCGAGCTGGGGCGTCGTCCTCGTGGACGCCGATCTGCGGCCCGCCGTGCTGAACACGCACGCGGCGAAGGCGTTCGGCACCGGGCGCACCTCCGTGCTGGGGCGGCCGCTCGGGGAGCTGCTGTCGCAGGGCGTGGAGGAACTGGAGAGCGCGCTCACCCACGTGCTGGCCCAGGGCGCTCCGCCCGCGCCCGCCGAGATCTGGGTGAGTGTGCGGGAGCCGAAGGGCGAACGGCGGCGGTGCTGGCGGTGCGGCTTCGTGCGGCTGGCGTCGCCGCTGGCGGAGGAGCCGGTGCCGCTCGGTGTGGGCTGGCTGTTCCAGGACGTGACCGAGGCCCGGCAGGGCGAGCAGGAGGCGTCGCTGGCGCGGTTCCGGGCGCAGCAGCTGCACCGGGCGGCGCGGGCGGCGGCCGAGTGCGAGGACCCGGCGGAGGCCGTCACCGTCCATCTGGACTTCGCGCTCGCCGGATTCGCCGACCACGCGCTGATCGACCGCGTGGCGGACCGGGCGGCCGACGCGGCGGCAGGGACGGCGGGCGAGGCGGAGGACGCGGGAGGGGTCCGGCTGGTGCGGATCGCGGCCACACCGTCCGGGGCGCCGGGGCCGAGCCGGCTCGCCGGGCAGGCGGGGCTGCCGGTGCGGTACGGCCCGGGCCACCCCGCCCTGCGGTGCGTCGAGCGGGCCGGTTCCGTACGGGCCGACGCGGGGGCGGTGGCGGCATCGGAGGCGCGCGCGTGGGCGGTGTCCCGGCAGTGGCCGGAGGATGTGGCGCACGCCCTGTGCACGGTGCTGCGCAGCCGCGGCCGGACGCTCGGCGCCGTGACGTTTCTGCGCGGCCCGGGACGCAACGCCTTCGAACGACCCGACGCGATGTACGCGGAGGACGTGGCCCTCCGCATCGCCACCGCCCTGGACCTGGCGGGGGTGACCGGGCAGCGGGAGTGACGGCGGGACCCGGTGCCGGGACTCGGCGCCGGAATTCGGCGCGGGGCTTCGGCGCGGGGATTCAGCGCCGGTAGAAGATCCGGTCGGCGTACCGCTCCATGACGCGGCCGTTCCATTCGTGGCCGCCGTCGACGTTGCCGGAGCGCAGGAGGGGCGGCTCGATGCCGCGGTCGGCCAGGGTGGCGGCCGCGGTGGCCATGACCGCCTGGAGGAGGGCCGCGGTGACGACGGTGGAGGCGGGGGCGAAGGGGGCGGGCACGTTGTCCAGGGTCAGCTCCGCGTCGCCCACCGCGATCTTGGAGTCCAGGACGAGATCGCAGTGGTCCTTGAGGTAGGTCCCCGACGCGTGCCGGGAGGTCGTCTCCGTCGCGTACGCCACCGAGGTCACGCCGATGACCTTCAGGCCCAGGGCGCGGGCGTTCACGGCCATCTCCACGGGCAGCGCGTTGCGCCCGGACAGGGAGACGATCACCAGCGCGTCGCCCGCGCGGGCCGGGGACGATTCGAGCACGGCGCCCGCGAGCCCGTCGACGCGTTCGAGGGCCGAGCCGAGGGTGGCCGGCATCACGTCGACGCCGACGGCGCCCGGGACGGCGAGCAGGTTCATCAGGGCGAGTCCGCCCGCGCGGTAGACGACGTCCTGCGCGGCGAGCGAGGAGTGGCCGGCACCGAAGGCGAAGAGGCGTCCGCCGCCCGAAACCGTGTCGGCGAGCAGGGCGCCCGCGGCCGCGACGGAGTCGGCCTCCTCGTCGCGGACCCGGTGCAGCAGGTCGATCGCGGCGTCGAGGAACCGGCCGGCCGGCCTACGGTCGCTCATGCGGCATCCCTTCGGGGTGGACTGCTGCCGATCACCGTGCGGTCCGGACCAGTACCGTGTCAACATGGCGGCCCGAGGGGCCGGGAAGCCCTTCGCGGCGGCCCTGTACCACCCGGTACCACCCCGTACGTGCCTTTCGTTTCCACGGTGCGCCTCGGTTGTCGGCGCCATGCGTCAGAATTGAGTCCAGGGCCAGCGCATGCGCCGGTGAGCCGTCCAGCCTCCGGCAGAGCCAATCGCAGATCTCATCGAGGGGCACGTATGTCCGGACTGATCGACACCACGGAGATGTATCTCCGCACCATCCTCGAGCTGGAGGAGGAAGGCGTGGTCCCCATGCGCGCCCGGATCGCGGAGCGGCTCGACCAGAGCGGGCCGACGGTCAGCCAGACGGTGGCGCGGATGGAGCGTGACGGCCTGGTGTCCGTCGCGGCCGACCGTCACCTGGAGTTCACCGACGAGGGCCGCCGGCTCGCCACCCGCGTGATGCGCAAGCACCGCCTCGCCGAGTGTCTGCTCGTCGACGTGATCGGCCTGGAGTGGGAGCAGGTGCACGCCGAGGCCTGCCGCTGGGAGCACGTGATGAGCGAGGCCGTCGAGCGCCGTGTGCTGGAGCTGCTGCGGCACCCCACCGAGTCGCCCTACGGCAACCCGATCCCGGGCCTGGAGGAGCTGGGCGAGAAGGACGGCGCCGACCCGTTCCTGGACGAGGGCATGGTGTCCCTGGCCGAACTCGACCCCGGTGCCGAGGGCAAGACGGTCGTGGTGCGCCGTATCGGCGAGCCGATCCAGACGGACGCGCAGCTGATGTACACGCTGCGCCGGGCGGGTGTCCAGCCCGGTTCGGTGGTCAGCGTGACGGAGTCGGCGGGCGGTGTCCTGGTGGGCAGCAGCGGTGAGGCGGCCGAGCTGGAGAAGGACGTCGCCTCGCACGTGTTCGTCGCCAAGCCGTAGCCGTAGCTCTGTCCGGGGCCGGTCAACTCGACCGGTGTGGAGGGACGTTGCGGCGACGGTGCGATCGCGCCGAATCCGGGACCGAGTGCGCCGAAGCGCAGCGCCCGGCCGGTTCGCGTGCGAGGCTGTCGCGTGAGGCATATGACCTGAGGGGCTCTTGGCCGGGCCGGCGACGCTGTCCCCCGGCCGGGGAGGGCGGGAGGATGTGCCGTGACCACGTGAGGAGCCCCGGCGCCGCACGGCGCCGGGGCCTGTCCTCCCCTGTGCTGACCCGGAGCCCCGAGCTCCCAGGGTCATTCCCTGCGGACCGGTTTCCCCGAGTGGTCCGCCTCCCGTTGGAAATCTCCCCCCGGCCGCGGCGGTCAATCCTCGAGCGGGGTCACTCGAACGAGGGATCTTGGCGGCCGGAACCGCATTCTCGAAAGCGCATTCGATAATTTGTGGGGCGGCAACAGCAGGCAGGGCAAGGAGCACGGCAGGCAGCGAGCTGGGGGTGCCAAGACGATGGCGCGACGCATCGACGTGACGGGGGCGGACGGCGTACGTCTCGCCGCCTGGGAGTTCGGCGACCCGCCCAAGACCGGCAGCGACCCGGCGGAGCGCACGAGCGTGCTGTTACTCCACGGGCTCATGGGCCGCGCCTCGCACTGGGCGTCCACCGCCCGCTGGCTCTCCGCCCGGTACCGGGCGGTCGCCCTCGACCAGCGCGGCCACGGCCGCAGCGACAAACCCGCACAGGCCTCGTTCACCCGGGACGCCTACGTCGACGACACCGAGGCCGCCCTCGAACAGCTGGGCCTCGGCCCGGCCGTCCTCATCGGCCACGCGATGGGCGCGCTCACCGCCTGGCAGCTGGCCGCCAAACGCCCCGACCTGGTGCGCGGGGTGATCATCTGTGACATGCGGGCCTCCGCGCTCGGGGCGGCCTCGCAGCGCGAGTGGGCGCAGTGGTTCAAGGCCTGGCCCGTCCCGTTCGCCACGCTCGCCGACGTCCGCAGGTGGTTCGGCGAGGACGACCCGTGGGTGGAGCGTCCGAACCCGGCCCGCGGCGAGTTCTACGCCGAGGTGATGGCCGAGTCCCCGGACGGCTGGCGGCCGGTCTTCGACCTCGGCCAGATGCTCCGCTCCCGCGAGACCTGGGTGTACGACGCGCACTGGGAGGAGCTGGCCCAGGTGCGGTGCCCGACCCTGGTGGTCCGCGGCCTCGACGGCGAACTGGGCCGTGCGGAGGCCCAGGAGATGGTCCGCGTCCTGCCCCGCGGCCGGTACGCGGAGGTGGCCGACGCCGGCCACCTCGTCCACTACGACCAGCCCGAGGCCTGGCGCACGGCCATCGAACCGTTCCTCGAGTCCTTCCAGGACACCTGAGCCCCACCCCCTCCGGCCCTTGCCGGTCCGCCGGCCGTGCCGTGCACGCCGCCCCGCGTCACCGGCCCCGCGCCCGCCCCGTCCTCCGGGCGTCCGGGCCCGCTCGGCGGGTCCGCGCTCCCGCTCGGCTCCGGTGCCGCGTCGGTCCGAGGCGATGTGCCGCCTGTCTGCCGGTCGCGGGCGCCGTTCCTGCCGTCCCGTGTCCGGCCGTGGTCGCCGGCGCGTCCGCGGGAAGTCCGCCTCGCGACTCGTCGGCCACGCCCGCCCGTCGCCGCCCCGGTCCCGTGCCCCGCCCGGCGGACCCGCACCCCGCCCGGCCCCTGGGCACCGTCGGCCTCGTGGCGGACCGCAGCCGACCGCAGCCGACCGCCGGCCACCACGTGTCGCGCACGCCCGTCCCGCGCACACGTCCCGGTGCCCGCTTCTCCACCGGCCGCCCGGAGCCACACCCCGGCCGCGCCCTCGTTTCCTTCCGTCCCCGTCCCGCCCGGAGGGCCCCTCAGCCCTTGCTGACCGCCGTGAGGATCTCCGGCAGGCGGCGAGCCGTGCTCGGGGCCGCGAGGCGCAGGCCGAGGAACGTGAGGGCGGCGCCGTACGCCGTACCCGCCGGGAGCAGCAGCCATGTCCAACCCTCGCCGCCCCCGCTCACGTTCAGCCAGATCGTGAGGGCGATGACCGGTGCGCAGAGCACGGCCGCCGCCACCATGCCGCCGAAGAGCGAGATCCAGGCGAGCCCGGTCTGCCCGGGGGCCACGTTCTTGTAGCCCTCCTGCGGGATGGAGTACGGGAAGCGCGCCGACGTCCACGCGCCGGTCGCGAGCATCGCGCCGAGGAGGGCGAAGGACAGCCCCAGGGCCTCCGGCAGCCGCGGCCAGTCGCCGAGCATCGCGGTGGTCACGAGGGTCACGAGCGTCGAGTACGGCAGGGTGACCAGCAGCAGGGCCATGGCGCGGGCGCGGAGCTCGAGGTAGGCGTCCCGGGGGCCGGCGATCGTCATCGCGACCATCCAGAACGCGGAGGTGTCCTGCCCGAACTGGTTGTACATCATGATGCCGAGCATCCCGGCGGCGAAGCAGGCGAAGTAGACCGAGCCGGTGCCCTGCCAGGCGTTGAACACCGGCACGATCAGCCCGATGGCCAGCGAGGTCGTCCACGCCGCCTTGGTCTTGGGGTCGCGCCAGACGTAGCGGAGGCTGCGTTCCATGGCCGTGCCGGTGCGTCCCGCGGGCAGCAGCCGGACGAGCCCGGTCGAGGAACGGTCGCGCACGACCGCCTCCCCGCCCTGCAGGGTGGACCCGTCGGGCGAGGTCATCAACCGCGACAGCGACCGAGACCAGAGCGCGAGGAACACCACCAGGGCCCCGGCGGTCAGCGCGAGTTGGACGGCGGCGGCCCCGTACGCGCCCTCGCCCGCCGAGTGCACCGCGCCGATCGCGGACGCCGGCGGGACCCACCGGACCACGTCCGCGACCGGTGCGAGCTGTTCCAGCCCGGAGGAACCGAGCCGCTGTACGGCGAAGTTGACGAACTGCGCGCCGACCGCGATCACGAGTCCGCTGAGCACCGCGAGGTCGCGCCCCCTGCGGCTGGTCAGCAGCCGTACGTTGGCGGTGGCGACCGCGCGGGCCAGCGCCACGCACACCAGCAGCGCCGACGGGACGGCGAGGAGCCCGACGGCGGTCGCCGCCCCGCCGCGCGCGACGGCGACCGCGGAACCGGCCAGCACACACAGTGTGAACAGCGGCCCGATGCCGACCAGCGAGGCGACGAGCAGGGCCCGCACCAGCGGGCGGGGGCGCAGCGGCAGCATCACCAGCCGGGTCGGGTCCAGGGTCTCGTCGCCACTGGGGAAGAACAGCGGCATCACCGCCCAGCCCAGCGCCAGCACCGCCACGAGCAGCACGACCAGCGACTCGGCGTGGTCGACGCGGCGCAGCGCGATCAGACCGACGAGCTGGAGCGCGGCGAACAACAGGGCGAAGACGGCCGAGGCGATGTAGGCGGCCCTGCGGCCACCGGACTGCCGCAGCCCGCCCCGCAGCAGCGACAGCTTCAGCCGGACGAAGACGTGCGTGACCGAGGGAGGGGGCCCGGGCACGGGAACGGGAGCGGTGCCGGGAGGGGGAGCAGGAAGGGGGCCGGGGCCGGGCGCGGGCGCGGGGGCGGTCACCGGGGCCCGCCGCCCAGCCAGTCGAGGGCGGAGCCGGTGTCGCGGCCGCGCGCGCCGACGAGTTCCAGGAACGCCGTCTGCAGCGAGGGCGCGTCGCCGCGCACCTCGGCGAGCGGCCCGTGGGCGCGGATCCGGCCCGCGGCCAGCACCGCGACCCAGTCGCACAGCGACTCGACGAGCTCCATGACGTGCGAGGAGAAGACGACCGTGGCACCGGAGGCGGTGTACCGCTCCAGAACGCCCCGGATGGTCTGCGCGGAGACCGGGTCGACGCCCTCGAACGGCTCGTCCAGGAAGAGCACCTCGGGATTGTGCAGCAGCGCGGAGGCGAGGCCGATCTTCTTGCGCATGCCGGTCGAGTAGTCGACGACGAGCTTGTGCTGGGCCCCGGCCAGGTCGAGGACGTCGAGGAGCTGGGTGGCCCGTTTGTCGACCTCGGCGCCGGGCAGGCCGCGCAGCCGGCCGGTGTAGGCGAGCAGTTCGCGCCCCGACAGCCGCTCGAACAGCCGCAGCCCCTCCGGCAGCACCCCGATCCGCGCCTTGACCTCGACCGGGTCGCGCCACACGTCGTGTCCCACGACCTCGACGGTGCCCTGGTCGGGCCGCAGCAGCCCGGTCACCATCGACAGCGTGGTGGTCTTGCCGGCTCCGTTCGGCCCGACGAGCCCGATGAACCTGCCCGCGGGCAGCTCCAGATCGATCCCGGCCACCGCGACCTGCTGACCGAACCTCTTCCAGAGTCCCCGCACACGTACGGCGGCCGGACCCACCCCTGTTCGCGCTGTTCCCTCCGTCATACGAGGCACCCTACGGGGGCCCGCCCGACGGGGGGACGGGTCGTGCGCGCCGGGATCATCCCCCGGCGTGAACCCCCACCGCTCCCACCGCTCTCGCCGCTCCCACCGCTCTCGCCGCTCTCGCCGGTCCCGGTGGTTCTACCGGTCCTGCCGTTCCCGGCGGGCACGCCGTTCCCGCCGTTCCCGGCGGTCCTGCCGGTCGCGGCCGCATGCGTACGCCAGTGCCGGGATCAGCTCCGCGGCGTCCGGCAACCACTGGTTCGCCGGGGTCGGCCTGCTGGCCCACTGCACGGCCCCCTTGGACCCGAACCGCGTGGGCGGGGCCGCCACGTACGTCCCCTCGCCCCGTACGGTCAGATCGAGCGGGGACAGCGACCAGCCCAGGGAACGGATCAGGGCCGGCACCTTCACGGCGGCGCCGGGGAGCACGAAGAACTCCATGCGCCGGGCGGGCGTCAGGATCACCGGACCGCGCGCCAGCCCTCTCCGCTCCATCCGGGCCAGCGCCAGGAACCCGGCCGTCTCGGGGACGGAGATCGTGTCGAAGGAATGGCCGGTGGGCAGCAGGATCGAGGCCGTGGGCCGCATCTGCCACATGCGGCGGACGGCGCTCGCGCTGCCGGTCACCTGGCCCGCCCAGTCGGAGCGCGCCGGGTGTGCGCCGGGTGCCGGGCACTCGACGACACCGCACGAGCAACGGTGCACCCCGTCGACGGCCTCCAGCCAGGTACCCGGAAACACGTCCCAGTGCCGCTCCTCGGTATAGCGAACCGCGGTGTCCAGCAGGGTTTCCCCGCGCTGCTTCGGGATCTGTCCGGCATCGGTGCCGGGGATCGTCTCTTCCACGACGAGCACAACTACGTCCGCCACCAGGGGTTACGCCCACGCCCGTGCGCGGGGGAGGGGCACCTGCCCGTGGTCGGGGCGCATGGGTGCATGTGCGGGGGCGCGCGTGAGGATCGGTGTCCGCGGGCGGGTAGCCAGGGGTGGGTGGTCGGGAGGGGGCCGGCATTCGCCGTTACCCCGTCAATTCGTACATGCCTCGCATCTTCGGCACCTCGGTGGGGCATTGATCTTTCCGGTCGGAACTTTCGTCCCTTCACGAGGGGAGTGGTCAGGGGACGGGCGGGACCGGCCGCCGAAGACACGTCAACTCGGTGCGCGGGCAGGCACCGCAGCCTCAGGGGGTATGCCATGGCCGCAAGGCCTCTCGTCGCGCGGCAGCCGAACGAACGACTGCAGGCGCTCATCCAGGAAGCCGGTTGCTCCAACGCCGGGCTGGCCCGCAGGGTCAACATGTGCGGTGCCGAACACGGCCTCGACCTGCGGTACGACAAGACGTCGGTGGCCCGCTGGCTGCGCGGACAGCAGCCGCGGGGCCGGGCACCGATGATCATCGCGGAGGCGCTCGGACGCAAGCTGGGCCGTACGGTCACGATCGACGAGATCGGCATGGCCAACGGCAAGAACCTCGCGTCGGGTGTCGGTCTCCAGTTCTCGCCGACGGTACTGGGGGCCATAGAGCAGGTCTGCGAGCTGTGGCGCAGCGACGTGGGCCGGCGGGACTTCCTGTCCGGCTCCTCCGTCGCCGCGTCCGCGCTGGTGGAGCCGAGCCGGGACTGGCTGATCTCCGCCCCCGACCCGCAGGTCGCCCGCTCGGCAGGGCCGCGGGTCGGGCGCTCCGACGTGGCGGCCGTGCGGGACATGACGCAGTCCCTGGTGGACCTGGACCACCAGTACGGCAGCGGGCATGTGCGCCCGGTCGTCGTGCACTACCTCAACAGCGTCGTCTCCGGGCTGCTCGCCGGCTCCTACCGGGAGGCCGTGGGACGCGAGTTGTTCGCGGCGGTCGCCCGGCTGACCGAATTGGCCGGGTACATGGCCGTCGACACCGGGCAACCGGGCCTCGCCCAGCGCTACTACATCCAGGCGCTGCGGCTGGCCCAGGCGGCCGGCGACCGGGGGTACGGCGGGTACGTGCTCGCCGCCTCCATGAGCCATCTGGCCGCGGAGCTCGGAAACCCGCGCGAGATCGCGCAGTTGGCGCGGGCGGCCCAGGAGGGCGCGCGCGGGCGGGCGACCCCCCGCGCGGAGGCCATGTTCCGAGCCGCGGAGGCACGCGGACACGCGCTGACGGGTGACGCGCGGGCCGCGCAGGAAGCGGCCGGGCGCGCGATCAGCGCCATGGAGGCGGCCGACCCGGCCTCGGGGGACGACCCCGTGTGGATCGCACACTTCGACACGGCCTACCTGGCCGACGAACTGGCGCACTGCCACCGGGACCTGGGCCGGGCCGAGGCCGCCGCGCGGTGCGCGCGCGAGTCCCTGGACGGGCATCCCGAGTCGCGGGCGCGGCGCCGGGCGATCGGCTATCTGCTGCTCGCCACGGCGCAGGTGCAGCAGCGGGAGGTCGAACAGGCCTGCAGCACGGGCCTGAAGGCGGTGGAACTGCTCGACGGGCTCAGGTCCGACCGGGGCGCCGAGTACCTGGAGGACTTCCAGCAGCGGCTGGAGCCGTACCAGGAGGAGCCGGCGGTGAGGGAGTTCGGGGCGCGGATGGCCCTGCCCGCGGCGGCGTGAGCGCGACGGGGGCGCTGCGCGGGCCAGGTGGGGCACCGCAAGGGCGTGATCGGGCGCCGGCCGCCGGGTTCACCCGGCGGCCGGCGCCGGGTGAACGCCGTGGGTGATCCCGGGTGAACGTGCGGACACAGGGAAGTTGACGCGGAAGCGGAGCGGAGGGGGGTGACATGAACAGCGTGCGGTGACCCGGTTCTGTTACCGCCCTCACAGGGTATGAGGTCAGGTCCTGTGCTGCGTGGCACCGGGCTCCGGGGACCCGGTAGCGTGAGCCGACGATCCACAAGGTTCCCCATGGGTAGGAGTCCCGGTGACGCAGAGTGGACAGGGCGAGGAGCCCTCGGCGCGCCCCGCGCGCGAAGGCATCGTGCTGCCCTCCGACGGCGGTGAGCCCCTGCTGCCCGGCATGACGGGCCCTCCGGCCGGTCCGGTCGCGCCGGACGGCACGGAGGCGGGCGCCCGCCCGCCCGGCGGCCAGACCTGGGGCACGCCGTGGGGGCCCGATCAGCAGACGCCGCCCGCGTCGCAGCCGCCGTCCGGCCAGGAGTGGCAGTCGCCGCCGCCCGCCCAGCAGTGGGGCACGCAGGAACCGGCACCCTGGGACACGCGGGGTCCGGCCGCGGGCCGGCAGGGCCCGGGCCCGCTGCCGCCCGAAGGCGCGCAGGCCCCGGCCCACGGCGCGACCCACGGCGCCCACTCCTCGTACGACCCGGCGTACGGCCCGTCGTACGACCCGAACGCCGGTGGCCCCTCCGCGCCGATGCCACCGCAGGCCACCGGCCGGGAACCCGGCTACGGCGGGTACCGGAGCGATGACGCCTACGGCTCCGCCCCCGAGGGGACGGACGGTTACGGGCAGCAGGGCGGCGGCGCTGCGCTGCCGCCGCAGCAGGGTTCCGGGTACGGCGCCCCCGCCGGCGCGTACGGTTCCGGCGGGACGGGCGCGCTGCCCGACGGGTCGGAGGGAGCCACCCAGTTCATGCCGCCGGTGCCCGCCGCCCCCGTGGACGAGGGCGCGACCCAGTTCATACCCCCGGTGGGCCCGGGAGCGCTGCCTCCCGAGACGCCCGCCGCACACGACTCCGAATCGACCCGGTACCTGGGTCTGCCCGCCCAGGGGCCGGCGGGCCGGGCCGGCGGGCCGCCACCGCCCGCGGGCGGCCCCGACGCCGAGGCCACCCAGTTCATGGCGCCGGTGACCGACGGGCCCCAGGGCACGCCGTACGGTGCCGCGCCCGGTGTCCCCGCCGAGGAAGGGAACCGGCAGCCGCCCGCCGAGTTCGACAACCTCTTCCGCGCCTCCGGCGGCGAGGACCCGGCCGGGTCCACCCAGCAGATGCCCCGCGTCGAGCACCAGCGGCCACCCGCCTCTCCGCAGGCCGGGCACGGCGGCGGCCGGCGTGCCGCCCGCGAGAACGACGGCGGAGGCCGGGGCGGCCGGGGCGGCCGTACGGGTTCGAAGGTGCCGCTGATCGCGGCGGTCGGCATCGGGCTCGTCGTGTTCGGTGTCGGGGCGGGCGCCCTGCTCGGCGGCGGGGGCGACGACGGCGACGCCAAAGAGACGGTCTCCGCCACCGCGCCCGCGAGCGGGGCGCCGTCGGCCGAGCCGTCCGCCGAGCCGTCCGTCGACCCGGTCCGGCAGCAGGCCGTCGAGCTGGACAAGCTGCTGGCCCACAGTGGCGACAGCCGGTCCGCCGTGATCAACGCGGTGGAGGACGTGAAGGCCTGCAAGGACCTCCAGCAGGCGGCCAAGGACCTGCGGGAGGCGGCCGGGCAGCGCAACCAGCTCGTCACCGACCTGTCCGCGCTCTCGGTGGACGAGCTGCCCGAGCACGCGGCGCTGACCGCCGCACTCACCAAGGCGTGGCAGGCGTCGGCGTCGGCCGACAACCACTACGCGGCCTGGGCCGACCAGACCGCGGGCAAGAAGGGGTGCAGGAAGGGCCAGGCCCGTTCGACCGGCGAGACCGCGGCCGCCACCAAGGCCAGTGGCACCGCGACCGCCGAGAAGACCAAGGCCGCCGAGCTGTGGAACGCGATCGCCAAGCAGCACGGCCTGACCGAACGGCAGCCGACCCAGCTGTGACCGGCCCGGGGCCGGCCGGCGGCGGGCGATGACCGGCGACCGGTGACGGCGCGCCGGGCGGGCGGGCGTCCTGTCCCGGGCGTCAGGCCAGATCGGCGTTCCGCAGCGTGTCCGTCACGTCGATGAAGCCGTCGCGGCCGGACACGAGCCGGCCGTCCTCGACCTCCTGGAAGGTCACGTGGGCGTTGACCAGCCGGGGGAAGCCGACGGCGGCCAGCTTGTCCTGGAACCGCCAGCGCAGGGTGGGGGTGAGCCCGCCCGTCTCGACCTTCAGCCCGTCGTCCAGCGTCCGGGTCACGGTGTCGGCGCTGACCTCGCCCTCGCCGATCGACTCGACGACCTGCCGGAACACCGTGTAGGCGATCCAGGTGGTCTGCACACCGGCGTCGGCGGGGTCGATCCGGTTGTCGCCGAAAGCCTCCTTCTTGATGACGTCCTTCATCGGGTCCCAGAGCTCGTCGCTCGACGCCGGGTACCAGCCGGTGACGTACGACCCCTCGTACGGGCCCGACGCTCCGCCGGTCGTGTTGATCGTCGTCTGGTCGACACTGCCCAGCACGGTCGCGGTGCGCACGTCCGGGTAGTCGGCGCGGGCACGGCGGAAGGAGTCCATGAAGGTGCTGGTGCGGTCCCCGAGCGCGGGCACCACGCAGCCCTCGCCCTCCGGGCCGGCGGTGCTGGTCTCCAGGGCCTGCTTCGCCTGCCCGCCGTACTCGGTGGCCTCCTCCGCCGCCCGCTGGTCCGCGGTCGGCTCGTGACCGCCCGCGGACAGGCCCGAGTCGAGCAGCGGGGGCAGCTGGTCGCCCGCGATGGTGTCCGGCCGGATCAGGGTGACCGGCCCGCAGACGTCGGCGAGGGCGCGGCCCAGGCCCGCCAGCAACGCCGGCTGACCGCCGTTGACGGGATAGGACAGCGGGCTGGTGAACTCGTCGGTGGTGATGCCGTAACCGCCGATGTACGGGATGCCGGCGCCCTCGAGGGTCGGCAGGAACGCGTCGGCGTGCTGGCTGTACGAGCCGACCACCGCGACGGCGTTCTCCTTGACGGCGGTCCGGGCGCACCGCGAGGCGGACACGCTGTCGTTGTGCTCGTTGCAGGTGATCACGACGAGCTCGCGGCCGTTGATGCCGCCGCCGGCGTTCACCCAGCTCGCGTACGCCCGGGCGAAGGCCGGCATACCGGGCTTGTTGGTGGCGCTGGTCTTCTCGGGCGCCCAGGTCATGACGGTGATCGGTTCGTCGTCGGCGTCTCCCTGGCCGGGGACGACTCCGCATCCGGCGGTCAGCATCGCCGCCGCCAGCGTGCCCGCGGTCAGGGTGCCGGCTCTGGACGGCCGGGGGCCGCGGCGGGGGAGCGGGATGCTGCGGATGCGGCTGCGGTTGCGCGGACTGCCGGTCATGTTTACGCACGATTCCCCCACATCGCCAACCAGTGGGTTACCTGCCGTCAACGGATGGTGACACAGAGGTGAATTACCGGGTCCGGTGTGACCGGTGGCGGGGCGAAACGTACGATCGACGACCGTGCAAGGTTCGGAGAACTCTTCCCGTCGCGGCCGTCGCTCCTTCACCATGGGCGGCATGCCACTCAACGACATGCCATGGTGGCGCTGGCGCAGCAATGTGCGCTCCGCGCTGCACATGCTTTCCGACCCCGGGTTCCAGCACGGCGTCTGGCTGGCCGGGGTGGACGGCTACGGCGACGTCACCGACGCGGTCTACCGGCTGGTCGAGGACACCTGGCTGGACAACTGGTCCGCCGAGAAGTACGTGGGCACGATCTTCCGCGACTCCCAGGAGGCGGCGCTCGTGGACACCGCGGTGCTGCGCGTGCTGCGGATCATGCACCAGGTCGGCCCGGACGCGCCGGTGACCGCCTACCTCGAGCACGAGGGGTGGCCGGAGGCGGTGCGCGCCGCGCGGGACGCGCACGTACGGCTGGCGACCAGTGACGGGGAGGACCCCGACACGCCACCGCAGACCCTCGGGGCGCTGAGCATCCTGACCCGGTCCGCGTAGCGGAACGGCCGCACGGCCCGGAGCCGCGTATGGGACCCTTTTCCGCATGAGTGAGCAGCCCGCCCGAGCAGAGGCCCCGGCCGACCAGTACGTCCTGACCCTGTCCTGCCCCGACAAGCAGGGCATCGTGCACGCCGTGTCCAGCTACCTGTTCATGACCGGTTGCAACATCGAGGACAGCCAGCAGTTCGGCGACCACGACACCGGGCTGTTCTTCATGCGGGTCCACTTCTCCGCGGACGCCCCGGTGACGGTGGAGAAGCTGCGGGCGAGCTTCACGGCGATCGGTGACGCGTTCCGGATGGACTGGCGGATAAACCGCGCCGACGAGAAGATGCGCATCGTCCTGATGGTCAGCAGGTTCGGCCACTGCCTGAACGACCTGCTGTTCCGCGCCCGGACCGGCGCGCTGCCGGTGGAGATCGCCTCAGTGGTGTCCAACCACACCGACTTCGCCGAACTGGTGGCTTCGTACAACATCCCCTTCCACCACATTCCGGTGACGAGGGACACCAAGGCCCAGGCCGAGGCGAGGCTGCTGGACATCGTGCGCGAGGAGAGCGTCGAACTCGTCGTGCTCGCCCGCTACATGCAGGTCCTCTCGGACGACCTGTGCAAGCAGCTCTCCGGGCAGATCATCAACATCCACCACTCCTTCCTGCCGAGCTTCAAGGGCGCGAAGCCGTACCACCAGGCGCACGCCCGGGGCGTGAAGCTGATCGGTGCCACCGCGCACTACGTCACCGCCGACCTCGACGAGGGCCCGATCATCGAGCAGGAGGTCGAGCGGGTGGGCCACGACGTCACCCCCGACCAGCTCGTCGCCGTCGGCCGCGACGTCGAGTGCCAGGCGCTCGCCCGTGCCGTGAAGTGGCACGCGGAACGCCGCATCCTGCTGAACGGACGTCGGACGGTCGTCTTCACCTGAGGCCCACCCGCCACGATCCACCGGTCGGGTCCTGGTTCCGGTCGGGTCTCGGGCTTCGGCGGGTCCTGGTTCCGGCGGGCCCCGGTCCCTGACGGGCCCCGGTTCCGGTCGGGCCCCGGGCTTCGGCGGGCTCTGGTTCCGGTCGGGCCCCCGTCCATGACGGGCTCTAGATCCGGCTCATCGACGCCGCCGCCAGCAGGACGTCCCGGATGGCGGCCTTGTCCCCGACCTGCCCGGCGGCCGCCTCCTGCGGAGACACATGGCCCGCGGCCAGGCGGCAGAACTCCGAGCCGTCGAGCGCGATGTGGGCCACCTCGTGTTCCGCGGACCCCTTGGCCGCCGGGGAGTCCAGCGGGATCAGCCACTCCCCGCCGCCGGACCCCTCGATCTCCAGCCGCAGGCTCCGCCCCGGCGCCCCGGCCGCGACCAGCCGCCGCCCGGTGGATACCTCCTGACCGGCCTGCCGGCGTGCTTCGAGGACGGCCGGCAGCATCCGCGCGGCCAGGTCGACCATGTCGTGCAGG
The DNA here is from genome assembly GCF_026242095.1 of Streptomyces sp. NEAU-W12. NCBI lineage: Bacteria > Bacillati > Actinomycetota > Actinomycetes > Kitasatosporales > Streptomycetaceae > Streptomyces > Streptomyces sp. NEAU-W12. The sequence goes on along the minus strand of NZ_JAPJDM010000014.1, from coordinate 62,664 downwards.
TGCCGTCCGGTCGGCGGCTCGTACGGGTAGTCCACGGCCTCGGCGATGTCCTCCCCGTGTACCCAGCACTCGAAGGCGCGGTCCAGCATCGCGTCGTGCAGCGGCAGCTCGTAGCCGCCGTACGAGACCGGGGTCCGTCCCGCGCCGCTGCCCGTGAGGGACACCGTCCGTACCAGGTCGTGCGTCTGCGCGCGCCAGGGCACCCGCACGGAGCGGGTCGGCGGCTGGTGGGCTCCGCGCCAGAACGCCTCGGTGCGGGCCGACGGGGTGGCCCGCTCGGGCGCGAGGTCGCCGAGCGGGTCGGTCAGGCCGAGGGCGGCCGCGACCAGCCCGTCGACCGCCGTCAGATGCGCGATGACCCCGGCGACGGTGGTGCGGCGGGTGGTTGCCTCGTCGGCCTCGTACCAGCGCAGCCGCACGGGCGCGTGCCACTCGGTGTCGCCGAAGTCCTGGAGCAGCGCGTCCAGCCGGGCCGTCTCGGCGTCGTAGGCGGCGGCCCAGTCCGGCACCGGAACGCGCGGCGGGCGCCGCTTGAGGCAGGACTCCAGGACGCGGGTGCGCAGCCCCGGGTCCAGGTCGAGGCTCTCGGGCCGCTGCAGCAGTCCGACGGCGCCCCGCAGGCGCAGTGCCTCCTCGGCGCAGGCCCCGCAGTCGCCGAGGTGCTCCTCGACGGCCGCCGCCTCCTCCGGCGTACAGGCGGCCAGTGCCCACGCGCCCAGCAGTGATGTCAGCACCCGGTGCTCCAGCGCCAGCTGCTCGGGTTCCGGCTCCGGCTCCGGTGCCACTGCGGGCAGGGGCTGTCCGGTGTCCTCCACGGAGGTGCGGGGCGGGGGTATGCGGGCGGCGCGGCCGGATCCGGCGTCACCCTCCGGCCTGCCCGGGGCGCCCCGCTCGCGCGTACCGTCCGCCCCGTTTCCCGGGCCCGCGTGGGGGCCCGCGTCCAGGGCGTCGTGACGCTCGCCGCCTCCCTCGTGCTCCCCGTGCTCGTGCTCCCCGTGGTCACGCTCGCGCCCGTGTTCATGGTCGTCGTACGGCTCGAAACAGTCGTCGCTCACGCCGCACCCCCGATTCCGGGCGGGGTGCCCGGGGTCTCGGTCTCGTGGGCCGTGGCCAGCAGTTGGAGACCCAGCCGGAGGCGACGGCGGGCCTCGTCCTCGGTGACGCCGAGGACGGCCGCGGTCTGCCGGTAGTCCCGGCGCTGGAAGTGCGCCAGCTCCAGCGCGGCCCGCAGCGGCACCGGCATGGCGTGCACGATGTAGTCCGCGCGGGCGGCCACCGAGGCGTGGCGCACCTGGTGCTCCAGGTCCTCCGCGCTGCCGGCGCCGCCCCGGGCGAGCGCGGCGGTCCCGCCGGCGCGCAGCCGCTCGACGGCCAGCCCGTGCGTCAGCGCGGCGAGCCAGGTGCGCAGCGGACCCCGCCGGGGGTCGTAGGCGTCCGGATGTTCCCAGACGTGGGCGAAGACGTCACGCGTGACGGTGTCCGAGGCGTGCTCGTCCCCGAGGACGCGGTGGGCGAGGCCGTGCACGAGGGAGGCGAACCGGTCGTAGAGCTCACCGAGCGCGGTGGCCTCTCCGCGGGCGAGCCGCTGCTGCATCGCGCTGTCCCAGCGGGGCGGTACGTCCTGTTGTGCCATGCGACCCCTTCACCCCCTGCTCCCCTCCGGCGTCCCGGGACGGCCGTGCCCGGTCCGGCGGGTGCTCGCCGACTCCACGAATGTAGTCGGCATGTATGGGTACGCACGTCCCTTTGCGGCAATGCGCGCCTCCGCCGGGCCCCAGGTGGTAAAAGGACGTCGGCGCGCACCTCGGATGCCGTCCGATGGTCTGCCTACCCAGCCCCATTCGATCGGAATCGATCGAATGGGATCGAAACCGACTGAAACAAGCCTTTTCCCTTCGGCTACCGTTTCTTGGGCCGTGTTTCAGGGCACGGCCGGTGGGCAGCCGCGCTGCAAGGAAGCGTAGGTGCTTCTTCCGTTTCGGCGAGCGAAGGGCGTGGTGGTGACCTTCAACGTGACCGACGGAGAGCAGGGTGATTGGGCCGTGCTCCGGGTGTCGGGCGAACTGGACCTGGTGACCTCACCGGTGCTGCGCCAGCGCGTGCACGACGTCGTGGCCGACGGCAGGCACCGCCTTGTCCTCGACCTCTCCGAGGTGTGGTTCTGCGACTCCAGCGGTGTGGGAGTGCTCATCGCCACCCGTCGGCTGCTCCGGTCCTGCCAGGGCAGCCTGCGGCTGATCCTCCCCGCCCGGGGGGCCGCCGAGGGCAGTCACGTCAACCGGGTGCTCGGCGCGCTCGGGGTGCGCCGCCTCTTCGACGTCCACCCGGACGTCCCGTCCGCGGTGGACGGGGAGTCGCGCCCGCTGTCGGCCTGACCCGGATTCCGACCCGGCCCGGCACAAGTGCCGTTTCCGGGCTCGCGGAAGGCACCGCACGTCGTACGCTCCGAGCGAGACGATCCCATGGGACCCCACTGACCTAAGGCGGCCTGAAAGAGACATGGTCACCAGCGAGTACGAGCGCAGGATCGCGGCCCGCTTCGCCACCTTCGACCAGGACGGCAACGGCTACATCGACCGCGAGGACTTCAGCAAAGCGGCCAAGGCGCTGCTCGCCGAGTTCGGCACCCGGGCCCGGTCCGACCGGGGCCAGGCGCTGTACGGCGGCGCCGAGGCCTTCTGGCAGGGCATGGCGGGCATCGCCGACCGCGACGGCGACCAGCGCATCACCCGCGAGGAGTTCGTGAACGGCGCGCTCAAGCGCCTGCGGGACAACCCGGACCGGTTCGCCGAGATCGCCCGTCCCTTCCTGCACGCGGCCCTCGCCGTGGCCGGCGGCGGTGACGGCGAGGGCACGGTGGGCGTCGAGGAGGCCGCCCGTGTCCTGGAGGTGCTCGGCGTCCCCGGGGAGTCGGCCGGGGACGCCGCCGCCACGCTGGACGCGGACGGCGACGGCAGGATCGGCGAGGAAGAGGTCGTGAGCGCCTTCGCCCGCTACTTCACCCTGCCCGGGTAGCGCTCCCGCAGCTTGTACGGCCGCCGCGGACCGCCACGCGCGCGTGCGAGCCGGGGGATGTACGGCCACACCTCCGGGTTTGACGGGTTCACCGCCACGCGCCCGTGGAGCCGGGGGTGCAACACGCCCGGCCCCGGGAACAGTTCGGCCGGCGCCGGGGGCTCCCCGGCGCCGGCCCGGCCGCTCGCCGCCGAACCGCGCGCCGAGCGGCCCGCCGGAACCGCCCGCCCCGTGCCCTGCCCGCGGAGGTGTGGACCGCCCCGCGCGAATGTCACGGATCGTGGCATCCGGTCGTCACGGAGCGTTGAGACCGGGTCGTGTCCCACGCGTGACTTGTCACGTCCTGGAGTCGGCTGTCCGCTCCGGTACCTTGTGTGGGATGCGAGGGGTTGTGAGCACGCACCGCACCGGAGTCGCCCCCGAGGCGAGTCCGGAACGGCCGGTGCCTGCCGCCGTTCTCCGTGCCACCAGGCCGACGGCCACCGTCTGTTCGACTCGCCGGGGCGGGCGTCGCACAGTATGCCGCACGGGTACTCCTTCGCGCTGGAATATGCCCGAAGCGCTTGTTCGCGTGACTGTACGTCAACCATGCTGTTCCATAAGGGATTCACGTTCCGTGACCCCTGTCCAGGTCGTTGTCCAGGCCATGCAGGGAATGGCTACGATCGTGGCCCTCGTGAGGCGCGAGTCCAAGTGTCCGCCGGTTCGGATGGTGTGAGCGGTGCAGGTGCTTCAAGTGCAGCTGGAGATCCGGCCCGACCCCACTGAGGTGGGACGGGCCCGTCGGTGGACCCGCTCGCGGCTGGCCGGTTCGGGGATCGCGGCCGACGAGCCGCTCGCCGAGACGCTGGTCCTGCTCGTCTCGGAACTGGTCACCAACGCCGTGGTGCACACCGGCCGTCCGGCCGTACTGAGGCTCTCCCTGACGGGCGCGGCGGCCGGGGAGGCCACCGTCCGCCTCGAGGTCGCCGACCGGAGCGCCAGGACGCCGGTGCCGCGCTGCGTGGACGGCGACGCGACCGGCGGGCGCGGCCTCGCCCTCGTCGACGGCCTGGCCGACCGCTGGGGCTGGAGCACCGACGGCGCCGGCAAGCGCATCTGGTGCGAGCTCGACCGCTGTGCGGCGGCCCGGGAGGCCGCGGCCCCGACCTGGGGCGGCTTCGCGTACGAGGCGGTGTAGGAGGCCGGGGCCCAGGGGGTCCGGCGGGCGCGGTCGTGCGTGTGCGCGGTGCACCGGTGCACGGCGGGACGGCCGTACGGACAGGGGTGTGAGCCGGTGCGCCGGGTGTGCTTCCGTGCGCGGCACCGAATAGCCGGGCATATGCCACCAATTCCCCCATGGCCTGCCGAAACGGCGTTGACGCGAAGTGACCGTGTGATCACTCTGGTCGTCAGCGATTCGCTGCGAGGGGACGGCGAGGACTTCGGCGACGGGAGCCCTCGGCGAGTGTGGGTCGTGATTCCGGCGCTGCTTCCCTCATGGCCGGGGGAGGGGAGCGGGATGGGGGGCGCCGGAGTCGGAAGGCGGTGCGGTGCCGCGCGCTGGGGACGGGCGGTACCGCACCCGCCGCCGTCGCCGTCTTCGCGCGTTCCGCGGGAGCGGGCTCGGGAGCGTGCGCGGTGAACAACTCCTCCACAGGGTGTGGATAACTTTTCCGGATTCAGGTCCCGGCCCTGCGGCGTGCCGGCTTCCACCGCCACGGCTCCTGCCGCCCCCGGCGGAACGTCGCCCCGTACGCCGTACCGGAAGGGGAGCCTCCTTTCGGACGAACTCGTCACCACCGCCTCCCCGGTGGACGACTTCGGCAGGCCCGCGCGGACGCGGTGGCGGGAGGCGCGGTCCCGCCGGTGCGCGGCGGGGGCACTGATGGCGCTGGTGATCCGCAGGCGGCCGCGTACGCCGGGACCCGCCGTGGGCCGACGGATCCCGGGCGCGGGGTGGCTGACGCCCTGCCGGGGTTGCGAACCGACGGAGCGTCAGAAGCGCGTGCCAGGAGTCGAGTCGACCGGCGGGTGGGCGGCCGGGTCGGTGCGGGAGCCGGCGGCGGTGGCCGTCATCCCGGGAGCCGGGAGACGCCCGGTGCCCCGCGGCGGGTCAGTGCCTTGGCGATCTTCTCCGCGTCGATGGCCAGTTCACGGAGGTTGCCGCTGATGGGGTTGGTGAAGCCGGTGAAGTACAGGCCGGGGGCGTCGGGCGGGGTGCCGGCGCCACGGGCGAGGGGTCTGCCCCGGTCGTCGAGGACGCCGAGGTGGCCGACGAGGCCTTCCAGGGCGCGCGTGTACCCGGTGGCCGCGATCACCGCGTCCGGGCCGACGCGGTTGCCGTCGGCGAGGACGACCTTCCCGTCCTCGAACCCCTCGACGGCGGCCACGATCTCCACCGTGCCCTTGCGCACGGCGTCGACCAGGCCGACGTCCTGCACGGGGATGGCGCCTTCCAGCACTCTGCTGTAGAGGCCCCTGTCGGGGCGCGGCAGGCCCCGGGCCGAGAGGTCCGGCATCGTCGCCCTGGCCTGTGCCCGGCACAACCGGTCGACGAGCCCGACCGGCAGCCGGCGCACCAGGACTGCCGAGTTCTGGGCGGGCCAGCCCGCGGTCGAGCGACGCACGATGTGCGGGGCGGTGCGGACCGACAGCCGTACCCGGGAGGCGCCGCCCTCCACCAGGTCGACGGCTATCTCCGCGCCCGTGTTGCCGACGCCCGCGACGAGGACGTCCCGGCCGGCGAAGGGCTGCGCGTTGCGGTACTCGCAGGCGTGCAGGAACGTGCCGGTGTAGGTGTCCCGGCCGGGCCAGTCGGGCAGCCGGGGCGTGTGGTGGGAGCCCGTGGCGACCACGACCGCGGCGCCGGCCAGCTCGCGGCCCCCGGTGGCGTGCAGCAGCCAGCCGGCGCCGTCGGCGGTGCGCTCGACGCGGGAGACCTCGACCCCGGTGACGATCTCCAGGCGGTGGTGCTCGGCGTACTTCTCCAGGTACCGGACCATGTCGTCGCGGGCGACCCACCGCCCGGACCGCCGCGGTATCGGCAGGCCGGGCAGCGCGGACAGGCGCCGGGTGGTGTGCAGGCGCATCCGGTCGTAGTGGCGCCGCCAGGACGCGCCCACGCGGTCGGACCGTTCCAGGACGACGGCCCGCACGCCCCGGGTGCGCAGTGCGTACGCGACGGCGAGCCCGCCGGGACCACCGCCGATGACATAGACGGGACGGTCCTCCCGGTGCGGTGCCGTGGGGTTCGGGGGTGTGGTGGAGTCGGCCATGTGCGCGAGCGTAATCTCGCACATGCTTGATGGGTCTCGGTCAAGACCGGAATTGGTTGCGGATTGATCACGTCTGCGGGATTCGGGGGTGGGGCCGGGTCGTGGGGCGCCGGGAGGTGGAGGAAGCACCGTGCGCGAGGCGTCCCGCCCCGCCGTTGCCGATTCCTCACGGCCAGAGGAGTTCCCTGGCCCACCCCTCCCGAGACGGCCGCGGTGACCGGCGGTAGCGCAGGCGGGTGTGACGGCGGAGGGAGTCGCCCTGGAAGAACTCCACCTCGTCCGGGCGCAGGCGGTACAGGGTCCAGGACGGAACCGGGGTGTCCGGCTCCCGCCGCGCCAGCTCCCAGGCGGTCCGCGAGGCGCGGTCCAGCTCCTCGGGGGAGCCGAGGACCTCGCTCTGGCGGCCGGTGAGCGCGGAGGCCAGTGCCCCGGCCGAGCGGGCGCGCAGATCGGCGCGCGCCTCCTCGGCCGGGGCGGTGGCGACGGGCCCGCGGACCCGGACCTGGCGGCCCAGCACCGGCCAGTAGAAGGTCAGCGCCGCGTACGGGCGGGCGGCGAGGTGGCCGCCCTTGCGGCTGTGGGTGTGGGTCGCGAAGGACCAGCCGTCCGCGTCCGCGCCGTGCAGTATCACGATCCGTACGTCGGGCAGCCCTTCCGTGTCCGCCGTGGCGAGCGACATGGTGTGAGGTTCGGGCTGGCCGGCCGCCACCGCCTCGGCGAACCACCGCGTGAACAGCGGCAGCGGCTCGGCGGGGGCGGCGGCCGGATCGAACACCGGGAGGTCGGTGACCTCCGGGTCCCACACCCGGAGCGACCTCAGCAGCTCGTGAAGATCGGTTCCCATGCTCCGGTTGCTCCTGCCTCTCGCGTCGTCGTACCGCCGTGCGGACCGTGGTGCGGATCCGCTCTCACACGGATCCGAGATCGGACGACACCCAGCGTTCGGGCCGCATGCGCACGACGACCTGCTCGCCGTGGTCCTTCCAGGCGAAGGCGACATAGCCCTCGACCTTGTCGGCCGGGAGATAGCGGGAGGCGAGCTCGCGCAGCTGCTCGACGGTCGCCGGGGCGGTCTCGACGACCGGCCCTTCGACCGAGACGTAGCGGATGGTGGGGTCGAGGCGGTCGACCATGAGGGAGAACCGGCCCGCCGCGCCGATCAGCCGGTTCTTGCGGGAGTCCAGTCCCGTCATGATCCATACGTCTTCGCCGGGCGCGTACTGGTACCAGATCGGCACGGTGAGGGGCGCGCGCCCCTCACCCGAGTCGACGGCGATCGCGGCGACATGGGGCTCGGCCAGGAACTGTTCGCGCTCTTCTCGGGTCAGGGCCATTCCGGGTTCCTCCTGTGACGTCTGCGGCGTGCGGGCTGCCGTGGCTGCTGGGGTGTCACTCGGGCATGCGCTCGCGCGGGCGGGCCCGCGTCCGGGCGGGCGAGTGGTCGGCCGTCTCGCGAAGTGCTCAACGAGGGTGCGCGCGGCCGTGTTCCCTTTTCGCCGATATGGACCCCTTGCCTCCGCTCGGGTCGCCGCCACGGGCGAGGGTGTCGGGCACGGTGCGGGCGGCCCGGTCGCCACGACTGCCGTGGCGGTCGCACCCGTCGGTCTCCTCGCCGGTCAAGCCGCCTGCCGCGTCACGCAGTCGGAGGCGGGCGCGGAGGCGGGCGCGGGGGAGGGAGGGCTTCGTGGCCCCGGTGTGCGGGGCGCCGCCGGCCGGGCGGCCGGAAACGTGACAGGCGGTGGACCACCGGAGTGGTCCACCGCCTGCCGGACAGGACATGGGGCAACTGGGGAACGGAGGGAAAGGAGATCCGGGCGCCTCGCTCATCTGGTCGGCTTCTTGCCGGTGACGCCCAGATGCACCAACAGGGCCAGATTGGGCTTGAGTTCCGCCTGCTTCACGCCCCAGGAGGTGAAACCTTTCTGGTGCGAGGCGGCGGCCGCGAGCATGGTGACCAGGGAGCCGGCCATCGCGGCGGGGTTGACGTCCTTGTCGACCCGCCCCTTGGCCTGCAACCCGGCGACGGCGTCGGCCAGGGAGGTGTTCACCGAGTTGAGAATCTTCATGCGGATCTTGTAGAAGCGCTTGTCGCCCTCGGCGGCACCGAGATCGACGACACGCAGGATCGCGTCGTGGCGCTTCCAGAAGTCCAGGAAGCCCTCCACGAGTTCCTGCGCGGTCTGCCAGCCGGCCCTGCCGACCCAGGAGCGGCCCTCGATCAGTTCCGTCAACTCGGCGCCCTCGGAGGCCATGTGCTCCGCGATTTCCAGGACGGCGCCCTCGACGTCGGGGAAGTACTGATAGAAGGTCGCGGGCGAAGTCCCCGCCTTCCGGGCGACATCGATGACTTTGACATCCCGGTAGGGGGAGGAGCTGAGCATCTCGCTGAGGCAGTCGAGCAGCTTCTGCCGGGTCGCCTGCCCTCGCCGGCCGGCCACGCGGCCGTCGACGGTACGCACTTGTCCTGTCATGACGTCAGCTTACCGAGGGGCGAGGGGAGCGCGATTCGGCCGACTGCAAATGGGGTGCGGGAGGTGATCGCACCGGGTGTGCCTGGTCTGCATGGTGCGTGCGGCACCGCTACTTTGGCGGTATGGCCGAAAACAGGGCATCGGAGTACACGGAGGGCACCCCCTGCTGGGTGGACGCGCAGCTTCCCGACGTGGAGGCGGGCAAGCGGTTCTACGGCGAACTCTTCGAGTGGACGTTCGAGGACCAGCCGGAGCAGCCCGAGTGGCCCTCGCCGGTCACGCGCCCCGCGCAGTCGGTACGGCCCTCGCCGCCCCTGGGGACCGTGCGGGCCCTGCTCGGCGGCAGGCCGGTGGCGTCCCTCGCGCACAAGACGGACGGCCGGCTCCCCACCGTGTGGACGGTGTCCTTCGCGACCCCGGACGCCGAGGCGTTGTGCCGACGGATCCTCGCGGCGGGCGGACAGCTCGTCTCGGCACCGCGCGCGGTCGGCGAACTCGGCGTCACCGCACTCGTCACGGACCCCGAGGGCGCAGTCTTCTCCCTGTGGCAGGCCGGCGGACAGCCCGGCTTCGGCCGCCGGCACGAGCGGGGCGCCTTCGCCTGGGTCGAGCTCTACACCCGGAACACCGAGGCGGCCAACGTCTTCTACGGCACCCTCTTCCATGACGCCCTGTTCGGGAAGGACACCGAGCCCGACTTCGGCCGTGCCCCGGTCTCCGACGTCTTCCCGGCCGAGATGCCGCCCCACTTCCTCGTGCACTTCGCCGTCGAGGACCCCGGGGCCGCCATGGCGGCCGTGACCCGGCTCGGCGGTCGCGTCCAGGTGCCGCCCTTCGAGACGTCGTACGGCACGGTGGCCGTGGTCACCGACGATCAGGGCGCCTCCTTCGCCCTGCTGTCCCGCTGAACGGGCCCCGGGGCCGCCCCTCGGCCGCCCGTCCCGCCCCCTGTACGCCCCATATGTTCTGCATATATCACTAGACACCCCCTATGTCGTCGGGTTCGCAACCAGGGCCCCGGACAGGAAGAATCGGGGTGCGTGCCGCCACGGGGCTGCGGTGGTGAGACGCTGCACTTCGGTCGCGCACAGGCGGTGGCGCGATTCGTACGGGGAGGTGGCAGGCAAAGTGGTGGATCAGCTGACGCAGCACGATCCGCGGCGTATCGGGCCGTTCGAGGTGCTGGGACGGCTGGGTGCCGGCGGCATGGGGCTGGTCTATCTCGCACGGTCGGCGTCCGGCCGGCGCGTGGCGATCAAGACGGTCCGCACCGAGCTGGCCGAGGACCAGTTGTTCCGCGTCCGCTTCACCCGCGAGGTGGAGGCGGCCCGGGCCGTCTCCGGTTTCTACACCGCGGCCGTGGTGGACGCCGATCCGCGCGCCGCCGTGCCGTGGCTGGCCACCGCGTACGTCCCCGCGCCCTCCCTCGAGGAAATAGTGAACGAGTGCGGGCCGATGCCGGCCCAGGCGGTGCGCTGGCTGGCGGCCGGAGTGGCGGAGGCGCTGCACTCGATCCACGGCGCCGGGCTCGTCCACCGCGACCTCAAGCCGTCGAACGTCCTCGTCGTCGAGGACGGCCCGCGGGTGATCGACTTCGGGATCGCCTCCGGTGTGTCGAACACCCGCCTGACGATGACGAACGTCGCCGTCGGCACCCCCGCCTACATGTCTCCCGAGCAGGCCAAGGACTCCCGCAGCGTCACCGGCGCCAGCGATGTGTTCTCCCTCGGTTCCACCCTGGTCTTCGCGGCCACCGGACACGCCCCGTTCCACGGCGCGAACCCGGTCGAGACGGTCTTCATGCTGCTGCGTGAGGGCCCGGACCTGGACGGCCTCCCGGACGAGCTGCGCCCGCTGATCGAATCCTGCATGCAGATGGAGGCCCCGGCCCGGCCCAGCCCCGCCGACCTCCAGTCCCAGCTCGCCCCGCACCTGTTCGGCTCCGGCTCCGACGACAGCGGTACGGCCTCCGCGTGGCTGCCCGAGCGGGCGGTGAGCCTGATCGAGGGACGCCGGGGCGGCCGCCCGCCCGTCCGTCCGGCTTCCGGACCGGGCCGCAGCGCCGGCGGCCGGCCCGCGGTGCCGCCCCCGCCCCCGGTCGACCCCGTCATCCCGCCGCCCCCGCCCCGGCCGCCGGTGCCGGCCGGCGCCGCCCCCGACCCGGGCCCGGTCCTGCTGGCCGGCGCCGCCGTGCCCATCGGCCCCGGCCCGCGCGTCGCCGACACACGCGCCGCCGCCGTCAAGGCGCCCCCGCCGGAGGCCGCCCTCGCCGCCTCCTGGTCCAAGCCCCGCCCCGGCGTCAACGGCGCCGACCCCACCCCGGCCGGGATGCCCGCCGGGGCGCCGGAGCAGCCGAACGGCTGGCGGCCGTGGCGCTTCAGGATGTCCAACGACGTCTGGGGCACCCCGTCCGTCGCCGGTGACCTCGTCTACGTCACCTCCTTCGAGGTGCACGCCCTCGACGTGGCCACCGGCCGCCGCCGGTTCAAGACCCGGGACGTCGCCTGGTCGATGGCGGTCGCCGACGGCCGGATCCACGCCTCCGACGGACCCACCCTGTTCGCCCTGGACGCCCGCGAGGGCGGCGACCTGTGGCGCCTGTCCACGGACGCCTGGGTGTACTCGCTCCAGGCCGACCGCGGCACCGTCGTCACCGGCACCCGCGGCGGCGGAGTGCAGGGCTGGGAGGCGTCCACCGGCCAGAAGCTGTGGGAGGTCACCGGCTGCCAGACCGACTTCGAGTCCCCGGAGGCCGGCCCCGCCGTCCACGACGGCACGGTCTACGTCTGGCAGGACGCCCGCCTGCGCGCCCTGGACGCGCGCACGGGCGACGAGCGCTGGTCGTACCCCATCGGCGACGCCGCCTCCTGCGGCGGCGTCCCGGTCCGCCTCGCCCCCGCGCCCGACGGGCGCGTGTACGTCTGCGCGGGCACCCGCGTCCTGGCCCTGGACATCGCCGGCGGGCAGGTCCGCTGGCACTTCGAGGCCCCCGCGGTCTTCCTCTCACCGCCCGCCTTCGTCCCCGGCCCGGCCGTCGCCGGCGGCGGTGTGTACCTCGCCGACTACCTCGGCACGGTCTACGCCCTGGACGCCACCGACGGCCGTGACCGCTGGCGCATCGCCACCGAGGCCCGCTCCTCCGTGGAGCCGGTCCTGGTCGCCGCCGGGCACGTCCACGTCGGCAGCGGCAAGGGCCTCTACACCCTGGACGCCGTCACCGGCACGCCCAAGTGGCGCTTCCAGTCCGGCGGCGACATCGTGGGCGCCCCCGCGGTCGCCGAGGGCCGGATCCACTTCGGCTCCACCGACCATCTCCTGTACACCCTGAAGGCCGACGACGGCCGGCTGAGATGGAAACTCGCGACCGGCGGCGAGATCACCGGCTCCCCGGTCGTCCGGGACGGTGTCGTCTACGCCTGCAGCAAGGACCGTTGCGTCTACGCCCTGGACGCGGAGAAGGGGACGGGGACGGCACGGACGACGTGACGGCCGCCGGGGGCGGGCGCGCGGTGGTCGCCCGGGGCACGCCCCGGCGTGCGGGGCCCGTCGGGCACTCGGCCACGGCCGCCGCCTGCCGCCCGCGATCCGGGGCGGCAGGCACATCCCTGCGCGGGCGCGACGGTGGTCGTCTCCGGCACGGGCTCCGGGGGCCCGGGAGCACGGGCGGGAGGTCGGCGAAGGCGGTCGGCGCCGCGCTCCGGATGTCCCGCCCGCCCGGCGGACACCCGGCCACGGCCGCCGTCCGCCGTCCGCCGCCTGCCGTCCGCGGTCCGGGGCGGCAGGCACATCCCTGTGCGGGAGCGCCCGGTGGTCGTCTCCGGCACGGGCTCCGGGGGCCCGGGAGCACGGGCGGGAGGTCGGCGAAGGCGGTCGGCGCCGTGCTCCGGATGTCCGGCCCGCACGGCGGCCGCTCCGCGCGGCGGGAGACCGCCGTCGCGCCCGTCGTTCACGGACGGGTGACGGTCCGGGCGCCCGTCCCTCCGCGTGCGGTGCCGCGAACGGCTGTGTTCCCCGCGCTGCCCCGCCGCGCGACGGGTCCGGGAGGGCGCCGGGGAGCGGGCTGAGGGGGAGAGCCGGGGCCGGCCCCGGCCCGCCTGCTGGTTCCGGGCAGACGGACGGGCCGCGACGGCTCCCCCTCCGCGCCGCCGCGGCCCATCCGTTTCCCCGTGCTGTGTGTGCTGTGTGTGCTGTGCGGTCCGCCTACCGGGTCGGCTTGAAGGGCTCCGACGTGGCGTGGATGTCCTTGGTCTCCAGCGGCTCGTCCGTGGCGTGGATGTCGCCCTGGGTGGTGGCGCCGCCGTCCTTGCTCCTGCCGCCCTCGGCCTTGGTGTCGAGCGGCTCCGAGGTGGCGTGGATGTCGCCCTGCGGCTTGACGACCTGCTCGTCGCTCATGATTCTTCCTGCTCCCCTGTGTGGTGTTCCTGTCGTCCGGCCCGTCCGGCCACTCCCCCGAGGGTGACCGGACGGGCCGTTCCGGCCGCTCGGCCCCGGTGGACCGGTGCCGCGGCCTCTCCTGACGACCCGCCTGCCCCCCGACGCGACGGATCGACTGGGTCCACCATCCCGTCCGGCGATAAACGAACGATGAACGCCTCGACGACGGGCGCCGGCACACCCCGCGGCCCCCGCCGCGCCGCCCTCAGACCGCCTCCACCGGCGTCAGCAGGGCCCGTACCGTCGTCGCCTCCGGCGACCCGAGCGTCTCGTAGATGCGGACCGCCTCCTCCCAGCAGACGCGGGCGCGGCCCATGTGGCCGACGCCGGTGAGGGCGTGGCCCAGGACCGTCAGGACGTTGCCGCGACGCCACTCGCCGCCGATGCCGCGCAGCACCGTCAGCGCCAGCTCGGCGTTGGCCGCGCCCTGGGCGTACCGCTGCCCGGCGAGGTCGACCTCCGCCAGGCGGAACAGGGTCATGCCCTCCCACAGCCGCTGCCGGCTGTCGCGGAAGACCTCCAGCGCCTCCAGGAGCCGGTCGGCCGCGTCGACGAGCCGGTGGCTCTGGGTGAGGGCCATGCCGAGGGCGTAGCGGCCGTTCGCGCCGCGCAGGGAGTTGCCCATGGCGTCGTAGATCTCCATGCCCTCCTGGGCGAGCGCCACGGCGCTGCCGGTGCTGCCCGCGGCGAGCCGGACCCGCGAGAGGTTGCAGAGCGCGCTCGCCTCACCGGGGCGGTCGCGCAGCGTCCGGAAGTGCGCGATGGCGTGGGTCAGATGCTCCTCGCCGGCCTCGGTGCGGCCCTGGTAGAGGGCGATCACGCCGCGGGCGTTGTGGGCCCAGCACACGGGCAGCAGGTCGTCGGCCCGCCGTGCCAGCCGGACGACCTGCTCGGCCTCCTCGTCGGCCAGGTCGAACCGGCCGCCGTCGAGGTGCGCGTGCGCCAGCGTCATCAGCGCCCGCGCCTCCACCCGCGCGACACCGACCTTCCGGGCGGCGTCGAGGAGGGTGCGCGCGGTGGCCTCGTACTCCCTGGAGTTGGCCCCCGACTCCGAGAGGTCCACGGCGGCCCACAGCAGGTCGATGCTCCGGCGCAGCGTGTCCGGCAGGCCGGCGCACTGGCGGGCGAAGGACAGCAGGCAGTTCGCCTCGGTGTAGAGCCAGTCCCGCGCCGCCTCGCGGTCGGGGAAACGCAGTCCGGGGTGGTCGGTGGCGGCCAGATGGTCGACCAGCCGGTCCCCCGGCCGCTCGATCGCGTACACGCCCGCCGCCGTCGCCAGGTAGAAGTCCAGCAGGCGGGACAGGGCCGCGGCGCGTTCGCCCGGGGGCCGCTCGTCGCGTTCGGCGCAGGAACGCGCGTAGAGGCGGACCAGGTCGTGCAGGCGGTAGCGGCCGGGCGCGGCGGACTCCAGCAGGGAGGTGTCCACCAGGGACTCCAGCAGGTCCTCCGTGTCCTCGGCCGGGAGGTCCAGGACGGCCGCGGCCGCCGCCAGCGAGATGTCGGGTCCGCCGGCCAGGCCGAGCAGGCAAAAGGCGCGGGCCTGGGCGGGTTCCAGCTGGCCGTAGCCGAGTTCGAAGGTGGCCTTCACCGCGAGGTCACCCGCCTGCAGCTCGTCCAGGCGGCGGCGTTCGTCGGCGAGCTTGGCCGCCAGCACGGACACGGTCCAGGTGCGGCGGGCCGCGAGACGGGAGGCCGCGATGCGGATGGCCAGCGGGAGGAACCCGCACGCCGCGACGACGTCCAGCGCGGCCTCACGCTCCGACGCGACCCGCTCCTCACCCACGATCCTCGTGAACAGGGCCAGCGCCTCGTCCGGGGACATCACGTCCAGGTCGACCAGGTGGGCGCCGGCCAGGTCCACCATCCGCACCCGGGACGTCACCAGGGCCGCGCAGCCCTCCGTGCCCGGCAGCAGGGGACGCACCTGGGCCGCGTCGCGCGCGTTGTCCAGCAGCACCAGCACCCTGCGGCCGTCCAGCGCGGAGCGGTACAGCGCCGCCCGCTCCTCCAGCGAGTCCGGCACAGCCGCCTCCGGGGTGCCGAGGGCGCGCAGGAAGGCGCCGAGGACCGTCTCCGGCTCGGCCGCCCGGGAGCCCGCGCCCTGGAGGTCGACGTACAGCTGGCCGTCGGGGAAGACGGCCCGCGCCTGGTGGGCGACGTGCACGGCAAGCGTCGTCTTGCCGACGCCGCCTATCCCGGCCAGCGCGGACACCGCCATCACCCGGCCCTCGGCCGAGGCGAGGATCGCGCCGAGTTCGCGTACGAAGGACGAGCGGCCGGTGAAGTCGGGCACGGTCGCGGGAAGCTGGGCGGGCCGGACGGGGGAGGCGGCCGGTTCGGGCGGCGCGGGGGAGGAGGGCTCCGCCAGCTGGGGGTCCGCCCGGAGGATGCGCCGCTGGAGCTCCTGGAGGCCGGGGCGCGGGTCCACGCCCAGCTCGTCGGCGAGCAGCCGGCGGGTGTCCGCGTACACCGCCAGCGCCTCCGCCTGGCGGCCACTGCGGTACAGCGCCAGCATCAGCAGCTCGCGCAGGCGTTCACGCAGCGGGTGCGCCGCCGTGAGCGCCGTCAGTTCCGAGACGACCTCCGCGTGGCAGCCCCGCTCCAGGTCCACGTCCAGCCGCGTCTCCGAGAGCTGGAGCCGCCACTCCTCCAGTCGCACCCGCTGCGCCTGTGCGTACGGGCCCGGTACGCCCGCCAGCGTCTCGCCGTCCCACAGTGCGAGGGCGCGGTCCAGGAACGTACGGGCCGCGCACAGGTCCCCGGCGTTCTTCGCCCGCTCGGCGTCGGCGGACAACCCCTGCGCCACCCCGGCGTCCAGCGCGCCCTCGCCCGCCCCGCGCACCGCGTACCCGCCGGACTCGCTGACCAGAACGCCGGGCCCCAGCGCCTTCCGCAGCCTGGACGCGTACGTACGGACCGCGGCCAGGGCCTGCGAGGGGGGCTCCTCGCCCCACAGGGCGTCGATCAGCTCGGCCGCCGTCGCCGTCCGCCCGCCGCGGAGCAACAGGGCGGCGAGCAGCGCGCGTTGCTGCGGACTGCCGGTGCCGACGGGCTCCCCGTCACGCCAGGCGCGCACCGGACCGAGCACACTGAAACGCAGCACCGGCGGTACCGGTGACGCCGACGGAGCGGGCGACGTCGAAGACTCCGGCGATTCCGGTGACTCCTGCGGCTCCTGCGGCGCCGGTGGCTCCGCCGGCGAACCGGGACGCCGCTGCTCCGGCACGCGCGGTGCACCGTCCATGCAGTCCCCCTATGCATCCTCAACAACCACGCCAGTCTGCCTTGTTCGTGACGGATGCGGCAGTCGTGCGAGACGGCGATCACACGGGCGCGCGCACGGTCCACAAGGTCCGCACACCTTCTGCGCACACGTGCGCACGCGCGGCGCACGGACGGTGCGTCGGGAGCACGCTCCCCCAAGCTCTCGGCTTCGCTCGAGCAGGGGCCCATGACATCGCGCGGCCGTCCTCCGGACGACGACGCCACTTTCGCCACAGGCCCTTGGCGCGGCCCGGGAGGGCGGGGCGGGTGAACGCGGTCGGGACACCCGGCGGCGGGCCCGTCGCCGCCTCGGGCCGCGACTCGGCGCGGGCGCGGGCACAGCGCCAAGGGAGGGGCCGCCGCCCGGTGTTCGTCCTTCTTCCGGTCCTTCGCCCCGGAGCCTGTTCCGACCGGTCGGTATGGACAGGCGGGCCCGGCCCGGGTATTGATGACCCCGTCGTCCGCGTACGAAAGGCCGCCCATGCGCATCGCCGTCACGATCTTCCTCACCGACGAGACGATCACCCCCACCCGGCTCGCCCGTGAGCTGGAGCAGCGCGGGTACGCCGGGCTGTACCTGCCCGAGCACACGCACATCCCCGTCGAACGGACCACCCCGTACCCGGCGGGCACCGAGCTGCCCCCGGAGTACACCCGCACCCTGGACCCGTTCGTCGCGCTCGGGCAGGCCGCGGCCGTCACCGAGCGGCTCGGCATCGGCACCGGCATCACACTCGTCGCGCAGCACGACCCGATCGGCCTGGCCAAGCAGATCGCGACCCTCGACCACCTCTCCGCCGGCCGGTTCACCCTCGGAGTCGGCTTCGGCTGGAACGTCGAGGAGGCCGCCGACCACGGCGTGCAATGGCGCACCCGGCGCGAACTGGTCCGGGACCGGATGGGCCTGATGCAGGCCCTGTGGTCGGAGGAACCGACTGCGTACGAAGGTGAGTTCGGAGGTGTCCGGGCCAGCTTCGCGTACCCCAAGCCGGTCCGGAAGCCGCAGGGCCCGGTCGTCGGGCCGCGCACCCTGGTCGGCGGGGCGGCGGGCCCGAAACTGTTCACACACATCTGCGCGTACGCCGACGGCTGGCTGCCGATCGGCGGGCGCGGCCTGTCCGAGTCCCTGCCCGCGCTGCGCACCGCCTGGGCCGAGGCCGGCCGCGACCCCGGCGCCCTCCAGGTCGTCCCGTACGCGGTCCACCCCAGTCCGGGGAAGCTCGCCCACTACGCCGACCTGGGGATCGACGAGATCGTGGTGCAGCTGCCGCCGGAGCCGGAGGCGGGGGTGCTGCGGGCGCTGGACGCGTACCAGCCGTACGTCACCGACGCCCGGTGACGGCTCCCGGCGAGCACCTTCCGGGCGCCCCGCCGGGTGCTCATCCGGCACCCGCCCGGCACCCGGCCCGGCCCTCCATGCCCTGATCGCCCCGAACGTATCCTCGAGGAATGACGACATCGGCATCCGCGACCTCCGGAACCGGCCCGACCGAGAACTCCCTGCGTCGCGCCCTCAGACGGGCGAGGGACGGGGTGTCACTCGACGTCTCCGAGGCGGCCGTCCTGCTCCAGGCGCGCGGTGAGCAGTTGGAGGACCTGTCCGCCTCGGCCGCCCGGGTCCGGGACGCGGGCCTCCTGGCCGCGGGCCGGCCCGGAGTGATCACGTACTCGAAGAGCGTCTTCATCCCGCTGACCCGGCTGTGCCGGGACACGTGCCACTACTGCACGTTCGTCACCGTGCCCGGCAAGCTGCGCCGCGCCGGGCACGGGATGTTCATGTCGCCGGACGAGGTGCTCGACGTCGCCCGCAAGGGAGCGGCCGCCGGCTGCAAGGAAGCCCTGATCACCCTCGGCGACAAGCCCGAGGACCGCTGGCCCGAGGCGCGTGAGTGGCTCGACGCGCACGGCTACGACGACACGATCGCGTACGTCCGCGCCGTCTCCGTGCGCATCCTGGAGGAGACGGGCCTCCTCCCGCACCTCAACCCGGGCGTGCTGACCTGGACCGACTTCCAGCGACTCAAGCCGGTCGCGCCGTCCATGGGCATGATGCTGGAGACCACCGCGACCCGCCTGTGGTCCGAGCCCGGTGGTCCGCACCACG
This sequence comes from Streptomyces sp. NEAU-W12, assembly GCF_026242095.1. Taxonomy (NCBI): domain Bacteria; kingdom Bacillati; phylum Actinomycetota; class Actinomycetes; order Kitasatosporales; family Streptomycetaceae; genus Streptomyces; species Streptomyces sp. NEAU-W12. Next base: position 44,119 of record NZ_JAPJDM010000014.1, on the reverse strand, counting down.
GCTCCCCGGACAAGGAGCCCGCCGTCCGCCTGCGCGTCCTGGAGGACGCCGGCCGCTCCTCGGTCCCCTTCACCTCGGGCATCCTCATCGGCATCGGCGAGACGTACGAGGAGCGTGCCGAGTCGCTCTTCGCGCTGCGGAAGGTCTCCCGGGCCCATCACGGCATCCAGGAACTGATCATCCAGAACTTCCGCGCCAAGCCGGACACCGCGATGCGCGGCATGCCGGACGCGGAACTCGACGCCCTGATCGCCGCGGTCGCCGTCGCCCGGCACGTCCTCGGCCCCGGCGCCTGCATCCAGGCCCCGCCCAACCTCGTGGACTCCGCGTACGAGCGGCTGATCGCCGCCGGCATCGACGACTGGGGCGGCGTCTCCCCGCTCACCATCGACCACGTGAACCCCGAACGCCCCTGGCCGCAGATCGACGAACTCGCCGAGAGGTCCCGCGCGGCCGGCTTCGAACTGAGGGAACGTCTCTGCGTCTACCCGGAGTTCGTCCGGCGTGGCGAGCCCTGGCTGGACCCGCGGCTGCGCCCGCACGTGGCGGCGCTCGCCGACCCGGCCACGGGCCTGGCGCGCTCCGGCGTTCTCCCCGAGGGGCTGCCCTGGCAGGAGCCGGACGAGGCGTTCACCGCCACCGGCCGCACCGACCTGCACCGCACCATCGACACCGAGGGCCGCACCGGCGACCGCCGTGACGACTTCGACGAGGTGTACGGCGACTGGGGCGCCCTGCGCGAGGCCGCCGCCCCCGGGATGCGGCCCGAGCGCATCGACACCGACGTACGCCAGGCCCTCGCCACGGCGGCCGGCGACCCGACCCGGCTCACCGACGACGAGGCCCTCGCCCTGCTGCACGCCGACGGCCCGGCGCTGGACGCCCTGTGCCGGATCGCGGACGACGTACGGAAGTCGGCGGTCGGCGACGACGTCACCTACATCGTCACCCGCAACATCAACTTCACCAACGTCTGTTACACGGGCTGCCGTTTCTGCGCCTTCGCACAACGCCGCACGGACGCCGACGCGTACACGCTCTCCCTGGACCAGGTGGCCGACCGTGCCCAACAGGCCTGGGAGGTGGGCGCGGTGGAGGTCTGCATGCAGGGCGGCATCCACCCCGACCTGCCCGGCACGGCGTACTTCGACATCGCGAAGGCGGTGAAGGAACGCGTCCCCGGCATGCACGTGCACGCCTTCTCCCCGATGGAGGTGGTCAACGGCGCCACCCGCACCGGCCTGTCGATCCGCGCATGGCTGACCGCCGCCAAGGAGGCCGGCCTGGACACCCTCCCCGGCACGGCGGCGGAGATCCTCGACGACGAGGTCCGCTGGATCCTGACCAAGGGCAAGCTGCCGGCGGCCGCCTGGACCGAGGTCATCGAAACGGCCCACGAGCTGGGCATCCGCTCCTCGTCCACGATGATGTACGGCCACGTGGACCAGCCCCGCCACTGGCTCGGGCACCTGCGCACCCTCGCCGGTATCCAGCAACGCACCGGCGGTTTCACGGAGTTCGTCACCCTTCCCTTCGTCCACACCAACGCCCCCGTCTACCTGGCCGGCATCGCCCGACCCGGCCCGACGGCCCGCGACAACCGCGCGGTCACGGCGATGGCCCGTCTCCTCCTCCACCCGTACATCCCCAACATCCAGACCAGCTGGGTCAAACTGGGCGCGGAGGGTGCGGCGGAGATGCTCCGCTCCGGCGCCAACGACCTGGGCGGCACGCTGATGGAGGAGACCATCTCCCGCATGGCGGGCTCCTCCTACGGCTCGTACAAGTCGGTCAAGGACCTGATCGCGGTGGCGGAGGCGGCGGGCCGCCCGGCCAGGCCCCGCACCACCCTGTACGGCGAGGTCCCAAAGGAGCGGCAGCGGGCGGCCGAGGAGTCGGACGGCCACCTGCCGGAACTGCTGCCGGTGCTTGACTGAGGGGCCGAGGGAGAAACCGAGCCGGGCAGGCCTGGCAGTAGGATGATCTGACCCCCCGGTGCCCCTGGCGCCAGGGGGTCGGAACTCCGCCCGACCTAGGAGATGCGTACCGGTGCCTGCCCGTCTTCCTTCGTGGGCCTGGGTGACCGGGCTGACCACGGGGGCGATAGCCGTAGTGGCGGTCCTGGCCGTCCAGGCGGACCAGGGGACGAAGCCCACCGCGTCCACGAGCCGCCCGAGCACACCGGCGGCGGACCCGGACGCGAAGCCGTCGGCCGATTCCGGGGACAGGGAGAAGCCGGAGGAGGAGGAGCCCGGGGCGGAGGCGGTTCCTGCGGACTCCGGCACCGGCCGCCGCATCGTCTACTCCCTCGACGCGCGGCAGGTGTGGCTGGTCGACGCCAGCGACGCCCCGCGCCGCTCCTTCGAGGTCTGGCCGGGCACGGTCGACCCCGACCCCGGTGCGTACACGATCGGCACCCGTACCGAGGCCACGACCGGCAGCGACGGCGTGGAGGTCGAGCACATCGTCTACTTCGCCGCGAAGTCCGGCGTCTCCATCGCCTTCTCCAACGCCGTCGACGGCTCCTCGCCCCCGCCCGCCGAAGGCCGCCAGACCGGCGGCATCCGCGTGGCCAAGGCCGACGGCGAGGCCCTGTGGGCCTTCGGAACGGCGGGGACACCGGTGCGGGTCGTCGAGTAGCGGCAGACCCCCGCCGATCCGACGCCGCCGAGGGCGACCAGCCGGTGTCCTCGGGACGCCGGGGCAGACACGCACGAGGTGGGCCGTCCGGCGCTCTTCGTCGACGAGGTGGCGGACGCGGCCGCCTGCCGTCACCTCGTACTCCCCCTGGGCGAACTCCTGACCGCGGAGGTTGCGCGTGGCCGGTCGGCCGTGCAGCCGGTGCTGACGACCGGGGCAGGTCCGGGACAGCGGGTCGCCGCGCTGGGCCTCGTCACAGCGACGTGTGTTTCCCGGTGCCTCCGCGTCCAACTCACCCCGTCCCTTCGCCGCCTCGTTCGTCGCGCGTCGCAGAGGCCACTCCTCGCCCACGGAGGGAGGCGCGACGTCGTCACCTCGCTTCGGGGTCACGGCGCGCTCACCTCGCCGTGGTCCTCGTCCGGCAACCGGCGGGTGGGCTGTGCGGTGGGTTCGGGATCGGGGTCGGGATCGGCGAGGACGCGGGCCGTCGCGCACCACGCGCCGCCGGCCGCGGGGAAGCGCCGAGCCCGTCGTGCGAGGGGGGCGCGGACGCGGCACGACGAGGTCCGGCGCCGTCCGGACGAGGCCGGGCGTAGGCGACCAGGTGTGGTCAGGCCGGTCACTCCGGTCACCGCTCACATACCTCTCCGTGCCCTGAACCGGCCCTGATCCGACCGCCCCGTTCGCATACAGTGCTTGGCGTCGCACGTACGCACGGGGTCCGGGAGGTCTGGGTGGACGCGACTGGCGGACCCGTGTGGGGGCGCCGCGAGCAGCAGGACTTCCGCAGCCGGGTGCGCGGGACACTGCTCGGGGTGGCCCTCGGGGACGCGCTGGGCGCGCCCGTGGACGGCCGGGACGTCGAGGCGATCCGTCAGGCGCACGGTGCCGCCGGGATCACCGGGCTCGCCCCCGCCCACGGCCGGCGCGGCGCCGTCACCCATCTCACCCAGATGACCCTGTTCTCCGTGGACGGCCTGATCCGCGCCCAGGTGCGGCGCGACACCGGTGCCTGGCACCCGCCGACCGATCTGCACCGCGCGTATCTGCGCTGGGCCGCCACCCAGCGGGACTGGGGGCCCGACGAGCGCCGCGAGGAGGACGGGTGGCTCGCCCGCGAGGAGTGGCTCTACTCCCGACGCGACCCGGCCCGCGCGCTGCTGATCGGGCTCGGGGACGAGAGGATGGGCACGCCCGAGGCGCCCAAGAACCCCCGTGAGGCGGGCCCCGAGGCGGCGGCCCGGTCGGCACCCTTCGGGCTGCTCGTCGGCTGGGAGCCGCAGCTCGTCGCCCAGCTCGCCGTGGAGTGCGCGGCGCAGACCCACGGTCATCCGACCGCCTGCCTCGCGGCCGGCGCGTACGCGGTGATCGTGCACGGGCTGGCCCGTGGCGAGAGCCTCGACACGGCGGTGCAGCGGGCACTCGCGCTGCTGGCCGCCCGGCCGGGGCACCAGCCCGTGTCGGACGCCCTGCAGCAGGCGCTGGGCGTCGTGCGGCAGGGGATGCCCACACCGGAGCGGGTGACCCGGCTGAGCGGGGCCGGGGCCGCCGAGGGACTCGTCGCCGTCGCCGTGTACTGCGCGCTGGTGGGGGAGGACGTACGGCACGGGCTGTGCCTCGCCGTCAACCAGGACGGGCCGAGCGCGGCGGCCGGTGCGCTGACCGGCGGGCTGCTGGGGGCCCTCCACGGCGAAACGGCCCTCCCGCCGGCCTGGCTGGCCGAACTGGAGGGCCGTCCCACGCTGCTGGAACTCGCCGACGACTTCGCCATGGAGATGACCCAGGGCCCCGCCCTGCACGGGCCCGACGGGTCGTCCCCGGCCTGGATGGCGCGCTATCCGAGGGGGAGGGGAGGCCCCCTGACCGGGTGACTCCCGTGGCTTTTCGGCCGCCGGTGGCTTCCCGGACGCCCGTGGCTCTCCGGACGCCCGTGGCCCGTGACGGGCGGTCCTAGTCCGTCGTCCGGGCGGGTGCCACGTCCGGGGCTCCGGACTGCGCCGGCACCGCCGCCGCGGCGGAGCCGTCGTCGCCGTCGGTGTTGACGCGCTCGATGACCGCCATCCGTTCCGGGGTGTCCTCCGGCTTCGCGTAGCCGGTCAGGACGTACAGGACCAGGGAGACGGCGAGCGGGATCGAGACCTGGTACTCCAGGGGCACGCCTCCCTCGACGGCCCAGTTGACGGGGTAGTTGACCAGCCAGAAGGCCAGCAGGCCCATGGACCAGCTGGTGAGCGCCGCGGTCGGGCCCGAGCGGCGGAACGGCCGCAGCAGACCCAGCATCATCGGGATGGCGATCGGGCCCATCAGACCGGCCACCCATTTGATGACCACGGTGATGATGTCCTTGAACGTGGGCGAGTCGACCTGTGTCGCCACCGCCATGGACAGGCCGAGGAAGACCACGGTCGTCACCCGGGCCGCGAGCAGCCCCGACCGGTCGTTCCAGCGCCGCGCCCTCGCCGACAGCACCGGGGCGACGTCCCGGGTGAACACCGCCGCGATGGCGTTGGCGTCCGAGGAGCACATCGCCATCGTGTGGGAGAAGAAGCCGACGATGACCAGGCCCAGCAGACCGTGCGGCAGCAGCTGTTCGGTCATCAGCGCGTACGAGTCGGAGCCGTCCGCCTTCTGGGACTCCACCAGCAGCGGCGACATCCACATCGGGAAGAACAGCACCAGCGGCCAGACCAGCCACAGCACCGCCGAGAGCCGCGCCGAGCGCTCCGCCTCGCGGGGTGTGGCCGTGGCCATGTACCGCTGGGCCTGGTTGAGCATGCCGCCGTTGTACTCGAAGAGCTTGATGAACAGGAACGCCAGCAGGAAGATCGTCCCGTACGGTCCGACCAGCGGCTCCGCGTGACCCTGGAGCTCGGGCTCGTCCCACACGCCGAAGAAGCCGCCGTAGTCGCCGAGTTCGACCACCACCGCGAAGAACATGGCGAGACCGGCAAGCAGTTGGATGATGAACTGGCCCAACTCCGTCAGTGCGTCCGCCCACAGGCCGCCGATGGTGCAGTAGATCGCCGTGACCACACCGGTGATGAGGATGCCCTCGTTGAGTGAGACGCCGGTGAACACCGCCAGCAGCGTGGCGATCGCCGCCCACTTCGCGCCCACGTCCACGATCTTCAGCAGCATGCCGGACCAGGCCAGCGCCTGCTGGGTCTTCAGGTCGTAACGGTTCTTGAGGTACTCCAGCGGGGACGCCACATGGAGCCGGGAGCGCAGCCGGTTGATCCGCGGGGCGAACAGCTTCGACCCGATGGCGATACCGAGGGCGATGGGGAAGGACCAGGTGACGAAGGACGTCACGCCGTACGTGTACGCGATGCCGGCGTAGCCGGTGAACATCACCGCGCTGTAGCCCGACATGTGGTGGGAGATGCCCGAGAGCCACCAGGGCATCTTTCCCCCGGCCGTGAAGAAGTCGCTGACGTCGCCCACCCGCTTGTGCGACCAGACACCGATGGCGACCATCACCGCGAAGTAGCCGATGAGCACCGCCCAGTCGAGACTGTTCATGTCCCCCCTTCCAGGGTCCGCCTTGTGAACTCCACTCAGCTGGTTGGCACTTCGCCCGAGCGGGGTAGGTCTGCGGTGGGGCCGGGGTGTTTCTGGGGCAGGGCGCGAAGTGCCCGCTCATCGTGGGTGTGTAGGCGTGATCATGACAAGCGAGGGGAGGGTCAAGAGCGCGCAAAAATGTTCACGCTGATGACCGGTGTTCATGAAGTCGAATGCGTGGGCGGGGCGGGAGCGCCGTGTCAGCCGGTCGGCGCAGCTCCTCCGGTCAGCGCAGCTCCTCCGGGCACGGCGTGCCCCGCGGCACGTCGTACGGCGCCGCCAGCCGGTACGTGCCCGGCTCCGGCGCGAGCAGCACGGTCCACTTGTCGCCGTTCTCGTCCTCTTCGGTCTCCATCAGGCAGCCGTTGAGGTTGTCGTACGTCCTCGGCCGGTCGTCCCCGTCCCCGTCGACCTCGCCGTCGGAACGGTTCCTGGACTCCTCCGTCTCCTGCGGCCCCTCCAGTTTGTTGCCGTCCGCGTCGACGATGCTCAGCCACGGGGAGTACGGGATGCGCACGACGACCCGGCCCGCCTTCTCGACCCGCATCGTCATCTCGCCCTGGCTGGCCCGCTCCACGACCGCGTTCGGCTCGGCCAGCGAGGAGGGGTCCTGCACCGCGAACAACTGCCAGTTGGCGTCGCCCCAGATCTGCTGGAGATACGGCAGCCCCCGCTGCACCAGTTCCCGCTCCCGCTTGCTGCCGTCACCGTCCGGTTCGTCCTTCGGCAGCACCACGAAGTGCACCGCCCAGCGCTTCAGCCACTCGTGATAGTTCGCCGAGTTGAGGGTGTCGTCGTAGAAGAGCGGGTTGCGCTCCATGTCGGCCTGCCGGTTCCAGCCCCGCGCCAGGTTGACGTACGGCGCGAGCGCCGAGGCCTCGCGGTGCGAACGCGCCGGGACGACCTCCACCCGCCCCTTGTCGGCACCGACCTCCTGGAGCTCGTTCACCAGCGGCGCGAGCTCCCGCGCCCAGGACGCGGTCGGCGTGGTGTGCACGACGTCGTCGACCGACTTGAAGCCGATCCACCCGACGAACCCGACGAACGCCACGACGATCGCGTACCACTTGCGGCTCCGCGGCACGGCGAACGGCAGCGCCGCCACCAGCGCCACCCCGGCGAACAGCATCGCCAGCCGCGTGATGTTGGAACCGATCTGCGAACTCACCAGCCAGACCAGCACCACACCCAGCCCGTACACCGCGGCCGTGATCCGGACCGTGATCCACTCCCGGGGCACCAGGACGTACACCAGGACCGAGAACACCAGCGGCAGGAGCACCGAACCGAACCCCATCGGCTGCGTCCCCGAGAACGGGAACAGCCAGGCCGACGCCGCCACCACCGCGGTCGGCCCCAGCCCCAGCGCCCACGCCCCCGGCCGCCGCTTCTGCAGGAACAGCGCCACCGCCACCAGCCCCACGAACAGGCCCGCGACCGGCGAGGACATCGTGGCCAGTGCCGCCAGCGGCGCCGCGCACAGGGCCTTCGCCCAGCGCTTGTAACGCCAGCGGTACGGCCAGCAGAACACGACGGCGACCGCGGCCAGCCCGAACAGCACGCCCAGCCCGAACGTCACCCGTCCCGAAGCCGCGTTGCCCAGCAGCCCGAACACGCCCGCGAGCGCGGCCCACAGTGGATTGCGCACCACCCGGCTGCGGATCAGCAGCATCGTCAGCAGCCCGGCCGACACCGTCCCCGCGAGCATCATCGTCGACCGCACGCCGAGGAACGACATCAGGTACGGCGACACCACGCTGTACGACACCGCGTGCATCCCGCCGTACCAGGCCATGTTGTACGCGGAGTCGGGATGCCGGCCGACGAACTCGGCCCAGGCGTCCTGCGCCGCGAGGTCACCGCCGCTGTTCGCGAACGTGAAGAACCAGACGACGTGCAGCGCCCCGGCGAGCGCGGTGACGGACAGCACCGGATACCGCAGCATCCCGGCACGCACGGCCAGAACGGCGGCTCCGGGCCGGGAGGCGCGGGAGGGAGCGCGGGAGGGAGCGAGGGCGCCCGGCGGCCGGTCGTCGGCTTTTGGCAAGGGTATTCGCGGGCCGGACTCCGGGCCCGGATCGGCGTTGTCGGCGCGTGTCGGCTCCGCAGTGGCCACCTGAAGGCACTCCCCGTATGGCGTCTTCGTCTCGCGTCTTCGTGTACGCGTCGTCGTAGCGCGTCGTCGTGATGCGTGGTCGTGGTGCGTGGTGCGTGGTCCGGTCACGGTGGCGGTGCGGTCACCGGCGACCCGCCCGTTTCGTGACGCTAGCACGCACCCCGCCGACCGTCGCCCGCGGTGGGCACCGGCCGGCGGGGTGCGGTGCCCACCGTTCCTCGTCGAGCGTCGTGGGTCAGGTCACGCGGGTCAGCTTGTCCGTGAAGCCCGGTTCCACGAGGTCCTCCTGGAGAGCGACCGGGACCTTGACGGCACCGCTGTCCGTGCCGTCGCCCACGGTGAGCGAGCCCACCTCCGTACCGGCCTTCGCCTGGTGCGGCACCTCTGACCCGGCGAACGTCAGCTTCACCTTCAGCCCCGGCCAGCCGGCGGCCTTGAGGTCCTCGGTGAGGACGACGGGCGTCCGGCCGCCCAGTCCGTCGTCCACGTACCCGACGACGCTGCCCTTCTTCAGCACCGTCGTCGACTCCAGTACGTCCTGCGCCGCCCGGATCAGCCGGTCGCCCGCGGAGAGCGCCCCGGCCAGGATCGTGTTGTCGGCGCCGCCCGCGGGCTGGCGCACCACGGCACCGACGATGGTCCGGATCTCGCCGTCGACGTCCTCCTTCGCGGCGAAGACGAGGTTGCCGAGCGCCGAGGTGGTGGTTCCGGTCTTGATGCCGACGACGCCGTTGGACCCCACCAGCTGGTTCCAGTTGGGGTGGTTGACACCCTTGTAGTCGTCGTACGACATCATCGCGGCGATCTCGCGGAAGGCAGGCTGCTTCATCGCGGCCCTGGCCAGCTTCACCTGGTCCACTGCCGTGCTCACCGTGGTGTTGTTCAGACCCGAGGGGTCCGTGTACGTCGTGTTGGTCATGCCGAGGTCCTCGGCGGTCTTGTTCATCTTCTCGACGAACGCCTCCTCGGACCCCGCGTCCCAGCGGGCGAGCAGCCGTGCCACGTTGTTCGCGGACGCGATCAGCACGGCCTCCAGGGCCTCCCGCTGCGAGATCTCGTCACCGGCGGTCACGTTCACGGTCGACTCCTGCCCGGCGTCGGACTGCTCCTCCGCGAGGTCGTCGATCTCGATCGCCGGACCCTCGGCGCCGCTCTTGAGCGGGTGCTCGCGCAGAATCAGATACGTGGTCATCACCTTGGCGACACTGGCGATCGGCACGGGCTTCTGCTCACCGGAGGAGCCGAAGGTACCGATGCCCTGCACGTCCAGAGCGGCCTGCCCGTCGTCCGGCCACGGGATGTCGACCTTGCCGCCGTCGAAGGTGTAGCTGTCCTCGGCGGTCAGTTCGAGTGTGGGGGCGGGGAGCGCCCGCATGTTCTGTACGACCGCGAAGACGATCACCAGAAGCGCGACCAGCGGCGTCCAGATCTTGACCCGCCGCACGGTCGTGCGCAGCGGCGTGTCCGGCGGCGGCGGGGTGTTGGTCAGCTCGGCCAGCAGATCCAGCGGCGGCTTGGGCGGCAGGGGCTGCTGCCGCGTCAGCTCCGGCCCGACCTGCGGGACGGAACGGGTGCCCTCGGCCGGGGGCGCGGACGGTGCGGAGGACCGTGCCCGGGCCGAAGGCGGCAGCCGCAGCGCGGTGGTGGCGGAGTCCCCGTCCTTCGGAAGCTTCGAGGGCTTACGGGTCTCGGGATCGTCCAGGTCCTTGAGCGGCACGAACGTGCCGGTGCGCCGGGGGTCGGACGTGGGGTCCGACCCGGCTCCGGCCTTGTCCTCGGCCTTGTCCTTGTCTTCGGCCTCGGCCTCGGCCTCGTCGGCTGTGCCGGTGCCCTTGGCCGCGTCGCCCAGCTTGAGCATGGTGGTGGGCTGGTCGACGGCGGACGCGGAGGGGCGCGGGGCCTTGAAGACGGCAGTGGGCTGATCGGTGGGGGGCTTGGCGTCGCCGGTGCCGTCGCGGTCGTCGTCGTCCGTGCCGGTGTCGTCGGCCTGGTGCGCGCTCGGCTCGGGGCCGGCCTCGGGCTTGGCGTCGGCCCTGGGTCCGGACTTCGGCTCGGAGATCGCGTCCGTGCCGCTGCCGCTGCCGCTGCCGCTGCCGTCCTCGGCCGTGGGGGTGGCGTCGTCCTCGGGAGAGGCGTCGGCGGTGGCCCGGGAGGCGTCCTCGGCGGCGTCCGGGGCGGCGTCGGTGGTGTCGGCGACGGGGCCTGTGCCGGCGTCGGTCTCCGTCTCGGTCTCGGCGGCGGGCTTCGGCTCGTCCTCCGCGCCGGAACCGTCGGGCTCGTCAGACCTCTCGGACCCCTCGGTCACGTCGGTCGCGCCGGCATCGTCGGCAGAACCGCCCTTGGGAGCCCCGCCTGAGCACTCGTCCCGGCTCGCGCTGCCGTCCCTGCCGCCCTTCGGGCCGCTCTTGGCGTCCGTGTCGCCCTCGCCCTCGCCCTCGTCGGCGTCCTCGGCCTCCTGGGCGCCCGTGGCGTCCTCGCGGCTCTCGTCCCGCTCCACCTCGTCCGCCGACCGTACCCACGCCGCGACGACGGCATCCAGCGGATCCTCCCCGCCGTCCGCGGCGGAATCGTCACGCCGGCCGGACGTCCCGTCCCCGGCCTCGACGGAGTCCGCGGCCCCGGTGGAGTCCCCGGCCTCCTCGTCGTCGGTCTGCGTGTCACGCACCGAAAGCACCCGGGTGGCCGTGTCCACGCCCCCGTGCTCCCCCACGGACTCCGACGACGTGGATGACTCCGACGTCGAAGCGTCCCGGGTCACCCCCAGCCGGGGGTCCCGCTTCCCGGCGGAGCCCCCCGCACTCCTGGCCTCGGGAACCGGACCCGCGCTCCCCGGCGTCGCTCCTTCCGACGACTCGCGCTGCTTCGACCTGTCGGGGGACTCGCCCGCCACCGATGCCTCCTCCATGCGCCGCGCGTCGCGCGTACGCCAACCGAACCGTGAACCCGTTCCGCCCGCCCGCGACAGCGCTCCGCAGCCCTGTCCGAACCATCTACCAGTGTCCTGTGTGCGGACTTCCCCCACGTGGTAGACGAGAACGACATACCTATCGGTTCCCTCACAAACCAGTCACGTGCTCTCGACAGACCAATGTGAGAGGGGTCACCCTGTCATTCATCCACGCGGGGAGGCATGGATGGGCAGGAGCCGCAGAACACTTCCGGAAGAGCTTCTGCTGCTGGCGCTGGACCCGACCACGGGTACCACTGCACAGCCGCAGTCGCTCGACCTCGGTCTGGCCGGAGCACAGCTAGTGGAGCTGGCGCTGGCCGGACGGATAGCCCCAGACGGGGATCGTATCGCCGTGGTGGTACCACGGCCGACTGGAGATCCGACATTGGACTGCGCGTTGGAGTTGCTGCGAAGGCGCGGCGCTCCGGTCCGGGCGGTCAACTGGATTGGCGGGCCGCGACTGGGGCTCCGCCAGACCTACCTCTCGTATCTCGAGCGGTGCGGCATGGTGCATGCCGTGGCCGGTCAGATGTGCGGGGTGTTGCCGACGACTCGCTACCAGGCGACGGACAACGAGATCAGCCGGGAGATCAAGGTCCGGCTGGACTCCGCGATCCGTACCGGAGTGCCACCGGACCCACGGACCGCGGCGCTCGCCGCACTGGCGCACGCCGTGGGCCTCGGCAAGCACCTGTACCCGGGGAACGAGGGTCGCTCCTCACGTTCCCGGTTGCGGGACCTGATCCGGCACGACCCGATGGGCGGCCTGGTGGCGCACGCCGTGATGGACGTGCAGAACGGCGTGGCGGCCCAGCCGCGCCGCAACCCGGCCCCGGCAGGAGGCCGTCAGGCCGCCACCGCCGACGGCAGGGGCGGACCGGAACCCGCCCGTGGCGTTCCGGCCCAACCGCGCCACGGATCCATGGCGCGCGCCGTGGCCCACTAGGACCACTGACCGGCCACGGCACCACAGACCCGGTCACGGGAGCCGCTGTCCGAGCGGGAAACCCGCCACCGTACCGACTTCGCACCGTTCCGTGCCGGCGGCACCCCCGAACCGGGGTGTACCCGCTGGATATCCGCTGTTCTCCAGCGGCAGGAAGCACCTTGGTGGCAGTCTGCTCAACACCAGATACGCAAAGTGGCAAGTACGAGTAAGTACGAGGCACGCAGTCGGAGGTGCACGTCCCGTGGCGTCCAATGTCAATCCCACCGTCAGGCGACGCCGGCTGGGCCAGGAGCTGCGCAGGCTCCGTGAGCTCAAGGGCATGACGGCGGAGGAGGTGGCGGAGCGACTGCTGGTCTCACAGTCGAAGATCAGCCGGCTGGAGAACGGCCGGCGCAGCATCAGCCAGCGGGACGTCCGCGACCTCTGCGGTGTCTACCAGGTCGAGGACCAGCGGATCGTCGAGTCGCTGATGCAGATGGCCAAGGACTCGCGCCAGCAGGGCTGGTGGCACGCCTTCGGTGACATCCCGTACAGCGTCTACATCGGTCTGGAGACGGACGCGGAGTCGCTCCGGGTCTACGAACCGCAGATCATCACCGGCCTGTTGCAGACCCGCGCGTACGCCGAGGCGATCGTCCAGGGCGGTTCGCCGGAGTCGTCCGAGCAGGACAACGACAAGCGGGTCGAGGTCCGCCTGCGCCGGCAGAACCGCATCACCGCGGAGACGGACCCGCTGCGACTGTGGGTGGTGCTGGACGAGGCGTCGTTGCACCGGGTCGTCGGAAGCCGGCAGGTCATGCGTGAACAGCTGGAGCACGTCATGGAGCTGTCGCAGCAGCCGCACATCACCGTGCAGGTCCTTCCGTTCGAGGTCGGCGCGCACTCCGGCATCAACGGCCAGTACTCCATCCTGGAGTTCGCGGACGCGGCCGATTCGAGCGTCGTCTACATCGAGGGCGTGACCAGCGACCTGTACCTGGAGAAGCCGCAGGACGTGCAGAAGTACACCGTGATGTACGAGCACCTGCGGGCCCAGTCCCTGAACGTGGAGCAGTCCCGTCAGCTGGTCGAGCGGGTCGCGAAGGAGTACGCGCGCTGACGTTCCGTTAGGCAAAGAGGCGGAATTGTACACCGCTGACATGCCTGATTGGAAGGCTCTCCTGGAATGTGCCACCCGGTCGAGTGAATGGCTCCTCCGGAAGAGGAGGGTGGCGAGTAGCGTCGATCACGCCAGCCGTCAGTGAAGGTTGGCGCAATCCGTTCTGCGGGTCCCTGCCGGAATGCGCAGCCCGGTGACAGCAACTCAGCAACTGGCTACGGAGCGAACATGGCAATTCGTCTGGGCACCACGGAAACGTGGACGACGTCCTCCTACACCAACAACAACGGTGCGTGCGTGATGGTCAGGTCGACCACCGAGGAAGCACTCGAGCTCGGGGACACCAAGATTCCCGAGGGCCCGAAGCTGGCCTTCCCCACGGACGCGTGGAGCGCTTTCGTGGCCTCGGTGAAGGCCTGAGAGGACCGCACGGAGACGGACAGCGGGCCGCCAGCAGCCCCGCCCCTACGAGGGGACACCTGCCGGCGGCACCACCACTGGCCCGTTCCAGGGCCTCGTCACAAGCCTGAAGCCTGATCCCGGCACGACTGCACGACTGAAGAGCCCTCTCGACGAGATCGCCGTCCTTGCCGAGAGGGCTCGGCTTGTGCCCGCGTCCCGCGTCCTGCCTCCCGAAGCCGCGGCTGCGCCGTCACCGCACCGGGAACGCCACGTCGCACACCGGGTCCTCGGCCCCCGCAGCGTCCCAGTCCGCGAAGTACACCTCCCGGCAGGGCCCCCTGCGGCCGTCAGCCCCTCGGCCGCCATCCACTGCTCCACGGCCTCGAACGCGGCCGGAATCTGAGGACGAGCCACCTGAGCCCTGGCGATCCGGGTGCGGGCCAGTCGCTGGGCCGGCTCCACCCGCACCGCCGTCTCCCGGGCCCGCCCCCGAGCCTCGGCCCAGGTCCGCGCCGCCGCCTCGTCGGCGACCGGTACGCACGCCTCGGCGGGACCGTCGCTCTCCAACGACACCTCGCAGTGGTGGGCGACGAACGGCACGCCGACCACACCCCCGCACGCCGACGCGGCCTCCTCCAGCCGCCCCGGCGACGACCCGATCCACGCCGGCAACTCGTCCGCCAGCGTGTGCCGCGTCTCGGTGATCAGCACCTGCCGCGGCACGTCCGCCGTCTCGACCACGAACTTCCCGTACATCTCGCAGCTCCTCCCGGGAGTCGTCCACGGAGGTACTCGGCGAGTGTCCGCTGCCCGGCGATCCGCGCCTCGACGTCCGCCCAGTGGGCGGCGAGCCGGTCGGCCGCCACGGCACCGTCGTCCGCGTCGACGACCTCGGCGATCCAAGCGAGCGGCATGTCCGACTGCCGCAACAGCGCCACCGTCCGGGCCCGCTCGACCTGGCCCGCCCGGTAGGACCGGTACCCGGTCACCTCGTCGACCCGCGCCGGAACCAGCGGCCCCAGCCGGTCGTGCAACCGCAACGCCTTGGCCGACAACCGCGCCCGCGCCGCGAACGCGCCGATCCCGAGCAGTTCCTCGTCCACCGCGCAGTCCTCCGTCGCCGGGCAGCCCTCCCGCCCGGCGACGCGAACGCTCACCCCTGCCCCAGGGGCAAGGTCAACACCCCGGTGAACCCGGGGCGCCGTACGGGGGGCCGCTCTCCTCGAGGGAGCTCCGCCCGGCTATCCGAGCGCGCCCTCGACCGCCGTCACGACCTCCGCCGACTCCGGCTCGGTCTGCGGCGAGAAACGGGCGACGACCTCGCCGTCCCGCCCGATCAGGAACTTCTCGAAGTTCCAGCGGATGTCCCCGCTGTGCCCCTCGGAGTCGGCGAAGCCGACCAGCCGCTCGTACAGCGCGTGCCGTCCCTCCCCGTTGACCTCGACCTTCTCGGTCATGGGGAAGGTCACGCCGTAGGTGGCGGAGCAGAACTCGGCGA
The DNA here is from genome assembly GCF_026242095.1 of Streptomyces sp. NEAU-W12. Lineage (NCBI taxonomy): Bacteria > Bacillati > Actinomycetota > Actinomycetes > Kitasatosporales > Streptomycetaceae > Streptomyces > Streptomyces sp. NEAU-W12. The sequence goes on along the minus strand of NZ_JAPJDM010000014.1, from coordinate 28,904 downwards.
TCTCCTCCGAGGTACCGGGCTCCTGCCCCATGAACTGGTTGCAGGGCACGCCGAGCAGCGTGAAGCCCTTCGCCGCGTACTGCTCGTGCAGGCGCTCCAGCCCGGCGTACTGCGGGGTCAGCCCACACTTGGAGGCCACGTTCACGACGAGCACGACCTGGCCCGCATACTGCGCCAGCCCGGCGGAACCGCCGTTCAGAGCACCGATCTCGACATCGAGGGGAGAAGAACCGTTGGTCTCTACAGTCGTCATGACCGGATGCTAGCTCCGAAACAGCACACGTCGCTCCCGACCCCGCCACGACGGGCCACTGATTCCCCACACCACCGAACCGCCTCTCCTTCCTCCTCGCGTCCCTGGCCATCCGCGCACGACGGCCCGTCCGGTCCAGGGCTCCCACGGCCAGGGGGACGAGGACGGCGCCCCGGCCGACGACATGCGGCATCCCGGGAGAGAACGCGAAGAACGCCAACGCGACGACACCCTCTCCCGAGACGAACGACACGCCCCCGCCCCGCCGCCGACGCGCTTGGTACCCCAAAACCACGTCCGGCCCATGCTGCTCGGTCATGAGGGACTCACGGAGTGACGTGACGACACCGACTGACCCGCTCCACCGCTCCGGTGCCAGTCGTCCCGATCATCAGTCCGCCCCTCAGCAGTCCTGAAGGGTGCAGGAGGGGAGGGCGGGGGACCGGCCCCTGCCGGTTGCTCCCCGCCCTCCCCTCCTGTTCTCCCGTCGGCCGGGCCGCCTACGGCTTGCGGGCCACTCCGCCGTAGGCGTCCACGGCCTTCCCGTCGTCCTCGCCCGGCGCCCCGGCCCCGGGCCGCCATTCCGGGACCTGTACGACACCCGGTTCGACCAGCTCGAGACCGTCGAAGAACCCGGCGATCTCCTCGACCTCGCGCACGTAGTACGGCACGGCGCCGCTCGAGTTGTACGCGTTCGACGCGGCGATCATGCCCTCGCTCGTCGCCGTGCTGTCGCTGATCACGAGGTAACTGCCCGGGGCGAGCCCCGCCATGAGCCGGCTCACCAGTTCACGGGCCTGCTCGTAGTCGGCGACGTGGCCGAGCGTGTTGAGGATGATCAGGGCGACGGGCCGGGACAGGTCCAGCGTTTCGGCGGCGGCCCGCAGGACGGACTCGGGGTCGTGGAGATCGGCGTCCAGATAGTCGGTGCGGCCCTCGGGAGTGCTGGTCAGCAGGGCGTGGGCATGGGTCAGCACGATCGGGTCGTTGTCGACGTACACGATCCGCGCGTCCGGAGCGACGCGCTGCGCCACCTGATGCGTGTTGTCGGCGGTCGGCAGGCCCGTACCGATGTCCAGGAACTGCCGTATCCCCTGCTCCAGGGCCAGATGCGTGACAGCTCGCCCGAGGAACCGCCGGCTGGTGTGCGCCACGTCGACCAGGCCGGGGAAGATGCCCTTGATCTGGTCCCCGATCTCCCGGTCGACCTCGTAGTGGTCCTTGCCCCCGACGAAGTAGTTCCAGAACCGTGCCGAGTGCGGCTTCGTCGTATCGATGCGGGCGCGTGTCCCGAAACCGGCGCTGTCCTGAGTGGTGTCCTCCGACACGGCTGAGCCTCCTGTGATGAGCGTGACCAGTGGGTCCAACCTAGGCCAACTCGCCGTGGAATCCGTTCGGTTGCCGGCATGCCGTGTCTAGAAGGCGAGGACGGTGACAATGCCGAAGTAGACGGCCAGGAGCAGGACACCGTCGAATCCCACGCGCAGCCAGTTGGCCCTCTGGCGGACGAGCAGGCCGCTGAGGAGGACGGCCGTCATCGCCAGGGATCCGCTGGTGAGGAACAGTTCCTGCGAGGAGGCGGCGTGGAAGAGCGATCCTCCTCCGTAGGCGATGTCGCCCGCGACCAGGTTGAGCGCGTCGAGGCAGTTGCCGCCGATGATGGCGGCGATGGCCAGGGTCACGGCCCCGCGGCGTACGGCGGCGATGGACGTGATGGTCTCCGGAAGCGCGTTGACCACCCCCATGAACACCGCGCCGACGAGACCCGCGCTCAGACCGGTGTGCTTCATGAGGCTCTCCGCGGCATGGGCCACGGCCCACCCGCTGACCGCGACGAGCACCGCGGCGGACGCGAACTCCGTCCACAGGCGCCGGGTGCTGTGGGAGGTCACGGCCTCGTCGCCGTCGTCGCTGTCGGGGACGTCCGCCAGCGTGTCCGTGGTGCGCACGGCCCGCCACATGGGAGACCCCTGCCCGCGGATGAGTCGTAGGCCACCCCAGTACAGAGCCACCATGGCGACGGACGCAGGGTGGACCCCCAGTACGGTCACGTCCGGACTGAACGTGGCCATCAAGGCGATGCCCAGCAGCACGATGAGCAGGCAGCCGAACATCATGTTCTGCAGCGAGGCGGCGGCGTGCTCCAGGTTGGCGTCCCGGTGGAACGCGTCGGCTATCGCGATCGCCACGGTCTGCGCGGCGATGCCGCCGACGGCGTTGCTGTACGCGAGCTGCGGTTGGTCCGAGGCCGCGCTGACCGCCGTCATCACGATCCCGGACATCGAGGTGACCAGTCCGAACAGCACGGCGCCGAAGAACGCCTCGCCCCACCCCGTCCGGTCGGCCAGGACGTCACCCACACTTGCCAGCCGGACACTGCAGACCACGGTGACGCTCGTGGCCAGGACGAAGACGGCGATGCTCCAGCCCAGCGGCCACAGCTCGTTCAGGAATGCAGGCACGATCACCTTTCGCACGGTCAGGGGGCGGCAGAGTGGACCAGTTACCCCGGCCCTCCTCTCTTCATGTGCACGCCGAGGCGGTCGAATCCGCGCCCCCCGTCTCGGAGGGAAGGAGCGCCACGCGGCCCGAGCCGGGCACCACCCGTCCCGGCCCGAGCCGGGCGGCCGTGGCTGCGGCTGATGGGTGCCGGTGGAGAACCTTTCACCCGCGCGGGCTGAAATCTGTTGTGGCTGCTGTAGACATGCGCCCGTGGAGGAGCTAGTGTCTCTGTTGTAGCCAGGAAGTCGGTAAGGCGCGGCAGACACGAACTGCCCGCACGAAGGACAGAGGTACTGGCACGGCGGTGGAGTGGCGGGGCCGGAGTCAGCTTCGGGGCCCCCTCGCTGGCCGCCGGGCTCGGTGGCCGCACGAGGGTCACCAGAAGTACCGGCAGTACGCAGGATCCGCAGTACCAAGAGGTCCGTCAGCAAGGAAGAAAGAAGGAGGGCGACGCCATCAGGATCGCCCGGGCGAGAACGGTTCGCCCGGGTACCGCAGGCCCCGGAACGGAAGGTGGTCCCACGGTCACGCATCCGCGATCCCCGCACTCTCCGCCCCCCGACGGGGGCCGGTGCGGAAACAGAAGGCCGGTATGGCAAGAAGCCGGCCGATGGTGTTAGAAATCCCTCGGGGCCGTTGGTGCCGTCCGCCACCACGGCCCCTCGACGCATTCCCCCCATCAGAGGTGCAGATGACCGCAGAAACACCGCTCGACCGAATCGACGACGACGACTACCCCGCCTACACCATGGGGCGAGCGGCGGAGATGCTCGGCACCACGCCCGCCTTTCTGCGGACCCTCGGTGAAGCCAGGCTGATCACACCCCTGCGCTCCGAGGGCGGACACCGTCGCTACTCCCGTTACCAGCTGCGCATCGCCGCCCGGGCCCGCGAGATGGTCGACCAGGGCACGTCCATCGAGGCCGCGTGCCGCATCATCATCCTGGAAGACCAGCTCGAAGAGGCCCGGCGCATCAACGACGAACTGCGACGCGGTGACGTGGGGGCCGGCCACACGGCGGATGCCTGACCCGCACCCCCGGCGGGCGGGTGGACCGCAGGGTCCGTTGCCGCCGGTCGATCAGGCCGGGTGCGTCGCCCGGCCCGGGACGGCAGCCCGAGGAGACGAGGGGCCCGGGCCGCCGGGCGACCTCCGGACCGGCGGGCCCCTGCCGCGCAGGCTCACCCGCAGGAGTGATCCCCGCAGGGCGGCCGCCCGACGGCTGACGAGACCGAAAAAACGAGCCGGCCCCGGCAGCCCCCACCGTCGTGCTGGTGGCTGTCCTGGTGCCGGCTCGCGTTTGTCCCGTCGGTCAGACGGACAAGGGGGCGCCGAGCATCGCGGAAGCCCGCTGGAGCGGGTCGACGTTCTTCGCGGGCGCGGCCTGGGAGACGGTGCGGCAGGTGAAGCCGAGCTGGGCCATGGCCCGCAGGACCTCGCCGGCGCTGAAATCACGGCGGTCCTGGTGGGTGATGACCTGGCCGACCTGCTTGGCGGGGTAGTGACGGCGTCCGATGATCACGGAGTCGCCCACGACCGGCTCGGGCTTGACGCCCTTCATCGATTCCAGCACGCCGTTCCTGGTGAGTTCGAACGGGAAGCGGGCGATGACACAACGCATGATGCCTCACAAGGAGAAGAAGGGGAGAGGGCCGGCCCGGCGAAGCGGTTCAGCGGGAGAGAGCCAGGACGACGGGGGCGTTGCCGTGCTCGTCGGCCCCGGGCCGGGCCCCGGGCCGGCGCCGCACGGCGCGCTCGGCTTCGGCCGCCGTGGCCGATGGCGAGGTGAAGAGCCCGCCGCCGTCGGCGATGTCCCGCAGGCGGACCCGGTCCGTGTACCCGGCGCCGTCCCGCACGGCGGTGAGCCGGGCCCGGGTGACCAGGCCGGTGCACCGGCCGTCCTCGTCACAGACGACGAGGTGCCCCGTGCGGGCGGCGGCCATGACGGACAGCGCCACCTCGACGGTCATGTCGTCCCAGACCTGAGGACCGGCCGCGTCCACGGCGCCGGCCGCCGTCCGGTGCACGGCGTCGGTGTGCGTTGAGCGGGACTGCGCCTGGGCCGGCGTCAAGAGATGCCTCCTGCGGAGATGGTTCGGCTTCCTGACCGGGACGACGGGAACGCGACGACAGGACCTAGGCTGCCGCGTCGGAGACGGACTGCCGTGCGGGCGCGCGCCGGGTGGCCGAAGCCGGACGGCGCCGGCCGCGGGTGGCGCGGCGCTTGGGACGCTCGGCCACCGGTGCGGTGATGACCACCGGGATGCCGGAGGGGGCCTGGGCGCCGGTGATGCGGTGCAGGGCCTCCGCGCCGGCGCGGACCTGGGTCGTCTGCGGGACGATGCCGGCCGTTGTCATGAGGCGGGTCATGGCCCGGCGCTGGTTCGGGGTGACCAGGGTGACCACGCTGCCGGACTCACCGGCGCGGGCGGTGCGGCCGCCGCGGTGGAGGTAGTCCTTGTGGTCGGTCGGAGGATCGACGTTGACGACGAGGTCGAGGCTGTCGACGTGGATGCCGCGCGCGGCGACGTTGGTCGCCACCAGCACGCTGACGTGACCGTCCTTGAACTGCTTCAGCGTACGGGTCCGCTGCGGCTGCGACTTGCCCCCGTGCAGGGCGGCGGCCCGTACCCCGCTGTTCAGGAGGTGCTCGGTCAGGCGGTCGACGGCGTGCTTGGTGTCCAGGAACATGAGCACGCGGCCGTCGCGTGCGGCGATCTCGGTGGTGGCCGCGTGCTTGTCGGCGCCGTGGACGTGGAGCACGTGGTGCTCCATCGTCGTGACCGCGCCGGCCGACGGATCGACGGAGTGCACGACGGGGTCGCTCAGGTAGCGGCGCACGAGCAGATCGACGTTGCGGTCGAGCGTGGCGGAGAACAGCATGCGCTGGCCCCCGGGGCGGACCTGGTCGAGCAGGGCCGTGACCTGCGGCATGAAGCCCATGTCGGCCATCTGGTCCGCCTCGTCGAGGACGGTGACGGAAACCTGGTCCAGCAGGCAGTCGCCGCGGTCGATGAGGTCCTTGAGGCGTCCGGGGGTGGCGACGACGATCTCGGCGCCGCCCCGCAGCGCGTGGGCCTGCCTGCCGATCGGCATCCCTCCCACGACCGTGGCCAGGCGCAGCCGCACGGAGCGGGCGTACGGCGTGAGCGCGTCGGTGACCTGCTGCGCCAGCTCACGCGTCGGTACGAGGACCAGCCCCAGCGGCTGCCGGGCCTCGGCGCGCCGGCCGGCCGTACGGGCCAGCAGGGCCAGCCCGAAGGCGAGGGTCTTGCCGGAACCGGTGCGCCCCCGGCCGAGGACGTCGCGGCCGGCGAGGGAGTTCGGCAGCGTCGCGGCCTGGATCGGGAACGGTACGGTCACGCCCTCCGAGCCGAGTGCGGCCAGCAGCCCCGCGGGCATGTCGAGGTCGGCGAAGTCCGCCGCGGCGGGGAGCGCCGGGGTGATCGTCCGCGGGAGAGCGAACTCACCCGACACCGCGGAGGGCCGGCGGCTGTGACCGCCGGAGCGGATCGGCCCGCCGGAGCGGCCCGGGACCGACGAGCCGAACCGTTTGCCGCTCCTGCCCGGATCGGCGCCGCCCGTACGGGTGCGGGCGAAACGGTCGTTCGTGCGTGTGCGGTTCATGGGGGACCTTCCTCGATGCGGCACATATCAAGGAATTCCCGCAGCGATGAGCGGCATGGAGAATTGCAAGAACAGGCCGAATGGAATGAAAAAGTGGATCGTGCGCTGCGGAGCAGTCGAGAGGCCGTGTTCCGGTACCCCTCCGAAGGTGATCCGTATGCGCAGGTCTGCGATTTCTCGCAGTGGTCCCGCAGGTGAAAACACCGCGGGACGTGCGTACAGCTGGGGCCCGCACCCCGAAGGATGCGGGCCCCAGCTGTACGGTGTGCGCCGGCGTCAGGCGGGAACGATGTTCTCGGCCGTCGGGCCCTTCTGGCCCTGCGCGATGTCGAAGTTCACCTTCTGGCCTTCGAGCAGCTCACGGAAGCCCTGGGCGGCGATGTTCGAGTAGTGGGCGAACACGTCGGCGCCGCCGCCGTCCTGCTCGATGAAGCCGAAGCCCTTTTCCGCGTTGAACCACTTCACAGTGCCAGTAGCCATGTCTTGTCTCCTTCGGGGGCAGTGAATCGACGTCCGCACTGCGCGGACGCCGTGTCGCCGCGATGATCAACCCGCCGGAAAAAAGACCGGTGCCAAAAAACACTTCCAGTGGCGCAGAAGCCGACTGAGGAGAATTTGGAATTTCGGGAACCACAACTGCAACTGGGATCGACAGTAGCACGATGTGGCGGTCGATGTACGGTGAATAATTCCGCTCTGCTCGTTACTGCAGGGAAACTGCCCGCACGGTTCCGTAGAACTCTCACTCCGCGGGTACAGATATCGTGCGGTCCGGAGCCCGCCGGTCCGTGAATCCCCGGCTCCGGCCGCCGAGGTGCGGGGCGCGCGCGACGTGCGGTCGCCCGCTTCGGCGGGGCGGGCCGAGCCGTGCGTTTGGTGGTGTGCCAAAACCGTCGGCCGGAGATCCGGGGCCGAGGTGACTCCCGGCACCAGGGCTGCCGGCCCGGCGGGTGCGGAACGGGAGCAGTCAGCCGGCCACGAGGGCGTCGTCGGCGGTACGGACCTCGGACAGCCTACGGCGCGCGGCGACGAGGGCGGAGCCGATGTCACGGGTACCGGTGGACACGCACAGGGTGTAGGCGACGTCCTCCATGCGCCGGCGTGCTTCCTCGCCGCCGTTCTCGGCGTGCACCACGTGCAGCGTCTCGTACTGCTCGATCAGGTTCTCCAGCACGGCCGGGTGTGCCATGAGCATCGGAAGCTTCCCTTCTACCGTCACCCTCATGGGTCATACGCGGAGCCGTTTGCCCCGGACTCCGGCCGCTATTCCCCATGCTCCGGGCGAACGGCCGAAGCGCGGGAGACCGGCGGGGGGCGGGCAGCCGGCGGACGGGACCCGGAGCAGGTCGCCCGCCTTCGGGTCGAACGCGCGGCAGGGTCTTCGCCCGCGTCCAGCACCGTCTCCTCGGCGCTGACACCGGGCAGCGGGCGGCAGTCCAGCAGTCCAGCGGCTCAGCAGGTCAGTGGCTTTCGAACAGGGCGATGGTGTCCGCGTCGGCGAAATGCGGCGTCTCTGCTTCCGCGACCATGAGGGCGGCGATTCCCGCGCGCGGTGCCATGGGCGGGATCATCCGGGGCTTGAAGCCCTCGGCGCGGATCAGGCGCCCGTCGCCCCGGTAGGGCTTGGTGGTCAGCGGCCCGGCGTGGACGGTGGTTCCGCCCGCGTCGCGCACGACGCGGCCGGCGACGCCCTTGGCGTCCCACTCGTGGCGCAGGACGCGCCTGAGGAGAGCTCCGTTGAAGGCGCCGAGCGCTCCTGCGGTGGCGCCCATGCCCAGGGAGGTGAGCCAGATGACGCGGGGCGCGGCCGAAACGACCTGACGGGCGCCCTCGACGAGAATCGCCGGGTCCTGCTTCCTGGTGACGCCCAGGCCGCTCACGACGACGTCAGCGCCCTCGACGGCGGCGGCGACACTACCGGGATCGGTCACGTCCGCCCGGACCACACGCAGGTTTCCGCAGGTGGGCGCCTCGACCTGTTCCGGTCGGCGGGCCAGGGCGGTGACGCCGTGTCCGCGCTCCAAGGCGCGTGCGATCAGCAGGCGTCCGGTCTGTCCGGTGGCACCGAGTACGGCGATTTCCACGATGATCTCCAGTCGGGGCAGCAGGGGAGAGGGAGAGGGCGGGAACAGGAGAGGGTGCGCGGCAGAGCACCCGGCAGCCCGGGTCGGCTCGGGGCGGACCCGGAGTGGGCGGTGCGGGTCAGCCCAGGCCGGACAGGACGTCGACGGCCTGGGCGTGCAGACCGGGAGCGGAGGCCAGGAAGTCACCGCCGGCCAGGTTCCACGGTTCCCCCCGGGTGCCGGTGACCGTGCCGCCGGCCTCGGAGACCAGCAGCGCGCCGGGCAGGAGGCCCGAGCGCACGTCGGAGAACTGCCAGAAGGCGTCCATGCGGCCGGACGCGACGTGCACGAGCTGCATCGTGGCCGGCACCGAGACCCGCACGACCAACGCGTTGGTCAGCATGGCGGTCACCGAGGCGCCCATACGGCGGAGGGCCGCCTCGTCCTCACCGGGCTTGGCCTGGCCGGTGCCCACCAGAGCCGCCCGCAGGTCGGTCTTGGCGGAGGAGCGCAGCGGCTCACCGTTGAGGAGAGCCCCCCTGCCCCGGAGAGCGGTGTAGGTGTCGCCGGTCAGCGGCAGGTGGACCACGGTCAGCACCGGGGCGTTGTCGCACACCAGCGTGGCCGTCACCGCCCAGTCGCCCATGCCGTGGATGTGGTTGATGTTGCCCTCGGCCGTGTCCACCACCCACCACTCGCCCTCGGGCAGCGGGCCACCGGCCAGTTCGTCCTCCACCCACCGGGATCCGGGGCGTGCCTCGAGCAGCGGCTGCTCGAGGACCGCCAGGACCGCCTCGTCATTGGCGTGGATGGCGCGGACGATCTCATCGAGGTTGCCGGGGCGCGCGCCCGTGTCGTAGCGCTCCCGCAGATGTTCTCCGGCCGTCTTCACAGCTGTCACGGCGCGCTCCAGGACCGCTTCGAGCCCGTCGGTCCCGGTGGAGACGGTACGGGGGTCGGAGAAGGCGTTCATGATCGCTCCTGACGCGAGAGGGGGAATGCGCCGCCTTTCGGCCGCTCGCCTTCGACGTTAGGGCCGGGCATGATTAACATCAAATGCAATCTAATTACGACTGGATTTACCCTCATGCAACTGGACTTGAATCTGCTCACCGCGCTCGACGCCCTGCTGGAAGAAGGCAGCGTCACGGACGCCGCCGCCCGTCTCCACGTCTCGGCCCCCGCGATGAGCCGCACCCTGGGCCGCATCCGCCGGGCCACCGGGGACCAGATCCTTGTGCGCACGGGCCGGACCATGACCCCCACCCCCCGTGCCCTCGCTTTGCGCGCGACCGTGCACGACCTGGTCCAGCAGGCCCAGTCGGTCCTCTCCCCCCACACGGAAGTCGACCTCGCGACCCTGGAGCGGACCTTCGTCCTGAAATGGCACGACGCGCTGGCCGCGGCAGCCGGCCCCGCCCTGCTCCACTCCCTGCGCACCGAGGCCCCGGGGGTGCGTCTGCGCTTCCTGGCCGAACCCGGTACCGACACCCACGACCCGCGACGAGGGGACGTCGACCTCGAAGCCGGATCCGGCGAACCCTCCTCGCCCGAGATCCGCCACGAGGTCGTGGGCCACGACCGGCTCGTCCTCGCCCTGCGCCCCGCCCACCCCCTGTGCCGTGGCCCGCTCACCCTCGAGGACTACGTGGCCACCGAACACGTCACCGTCTCCCGCCGGGGAAGGCTGCGCGACCCCGTCGACGACGCGTTGGAGGCCCAGGGCGCGAGCCGACGGGTGGTGGCCGCCACCCCCACCAACGCCACAGCCCTGCAGTTCGTCCGCCACCACGACCTCGTCGCGGCGGTCCCCCGGCTCGTCAGCCGCCCTCTCCTGGACGACCTCGGCCTCCGCACCCGGCCCCTGCCGCTGACCATGCCCCCCATCCCCATCCGCCTCGCCTGGCACCGGCGCTACGACAACGACCCCGCCCACGCCTGGCTGCGCGAGCGGGCCCGCACCGCTCTGCGCCACGCGTGCGGACCCGCCGGCGATGCCGCCGGATGGCCGGCCGCGGAGCCGGGGAACACACCCGATCGGTGACCTGGTGTATCCATATGGTCGCCAAGAGTGGCGGCGCCGCGGGGGTGGCCCATACCGTCGAGTTCATGAGGAAATACCAGGTCACAGGCCTCAGCTGCGCCATCGCGCCCCTCGTCGTCGGCATGGGCGCCCTCGCTCCGGCCGCCTCCGCCCGCAGTGGCTCCGAGCAAGTGGTCAGTCCGGGGCAGTCCATCCAGAAGGCCGTTGACGCGGCCGCACCCGGAGCCACCATCGTCCTGACGCGGGGCACCTACCGCGGAAGCGTCACGATCACCAAGCCGCTGACCCTCCGGGGCGCGGAGGGGCAGACCGTGATCGTGCCCGGAGAGGACGAGGAGGAGCGGAGCGCGTGCGCGGAGGCGGGGAACGGCATCTGCGTCACCGGCACGGACGCACAACCCGTCACCGGGGTGCGGGTCCGGTCGCTGACCGTCGAAGGGTTCAAGAAGAACGGCGTCCTGGCCACGCGCACCGACCAACTGGAGGTCCACCGGGTGACCGCCCGGGACAACGGCCAGTGGGGCATCGCGCAGGACCGCTCCACCCGCGCCTCGTTCCGCCACAACACCGCGAGCGGCAACGGCGACGCCGGGCTGTACACCGCCAACGTGTTCGAGGCGGACGCGGAGAGCGAGACCCTCGACACCCGTGGCACGGTGATCAGCGGCAACCGCCTGACGGGCAACCGGATCGGCATGACCACCCGTCGGCTCAGGAACCTCACCGTCGAGCACAACGCCGTCACCGGGAACTGCGCGGGTGTCTTCGTCGTGCTGCCGCGCACGGTGGGGGACCTGACCGTCCGCCGCAACGCGGTCTACGAGAACAACACCTCCTGCCCCGCCACCGCGCGCCTGCCCCACCTCCAGGGGATCGGCATCGTCCTCGTCGGTACGAAGGAGGTGCTGGTGGCGCAGAACGCGGTCCACGACAACGTGGGTGACTCGCCGTATTCCGGCGGGATCGTCGTGTTCGGCAGCATGGACGGCATCCCCAACGACCGGAACGTCGTCCGTGACAACCTCGTGCTGGGCAACCACCCGGCGGACCTGGCCACTCGCGACGACAAGGGGAAGGACAACAAGTTCATCGACAACATCTGCCAGACCTCCGAACCGGCCGGCGCCTGCTGACCGGCCGGCCCGCCGGCGGCCACCGTGCCCCGAACGGGGCCCCTCACCCCACCGGGACGTCCACCGTGACGTCCACCGGGACGCCCTCGGTGCCGGAGCGCCGAGGGCGCCTCCGGCGCCGAGGACGTCCCGGCCTGCGGTGCTTCCCGCGCTCCCGGCCGGAAACGGCCGGAGCCCCGGTGCTCAGAACCATCCGCCCCTCCGCGCGGGCTGTGGAACGGCAGTGCCGCCGCCGGCTCGCACGGCTTCCACCACCGCCTGGTGCAGTTGCCTGCTGTCCTGCTCGGAGCGGCACGGCACCGGGCTGCCGGCGAGGGCGAACCACTGCGCGGTGTCCGTGTACCGCACCGAGACATCGGCCTGCCCGCCGTCCCAGGTGGTGCGTACGGTCAGATCGCCGGTCATGATCCCGGTCCCGTCCGTACGGACGCCTCCCCGCCCGGTGAACACGCCTTTCGTCGTCCATGTCGCTCCGGCCATGACGTCGTCCTCCTGTTCCTGATCGTAGGCGAGGGCCTCCGGCAGCGCCCTTCCGGCGGGCGTCGCGGCACCGCGCCACCCCGGCGGCATCAGCCGAGGAGCCGTCGCACCCGGATCGTGTCGGTACTTCTCGTCCTGCCCCCGGCAGCCGCAGCCGCAGCCGGGCGACCGCGGCGCCCGGGCCGCCCGGGCCGCTCGGCCGTGCGATGCCGGCCCCGTCGGTGCCGCGCCCGCCCGGAGTGCGGCGCGGTGTGCCGGCAGCCCGGCACCGCAGGTGTCCCGGTCGGCCCGCGGCCCTTCTCGGGCACGGCTGGCCACCGGCTCTCCCGAGTCGTGTGCGGCCGCGCGGCATCGTGTGCCGAGCGGGCCCCGGTTGCGCAGCCGGGGCCGGGGCGGACCTCGCTTTCGTGGCCGTCGTCGCAGCGCGGAGGGCAGGGCGACTCCCCGTTTCGGCCCGGCACCTCCACCACGGTGGCACGGTGCTCCGGACCTCCGGCTGCCGACCGGTACCGTCCGCCCTAGCATGGAGCCCATGGGGCGGGGAGAGGAAAGTCACCGCGTGCGAGCCTCTACCGCGCAGGAGGACGGACGGCGCCGGACAAGCGCGCCCGCACACTCGCCACTTCTTTCCGATTGAGCCGACTGCTCTTCATGGCGGCCCCTGCCCGCGGGCAGGCGTGCCCTCCCGGGCAGCGAAAGGCAGCCACGGAGAAGCAGGAGGCAGAAGGGGAAGACCCATGCCCTCCACACACCCGTCCGATTCCGCGCACGCCCTCCACACCGCCGGAATCCGGCGGAGAGCGACGTCGAAAGCTCTGAGGGCCGACGACCGCCACCTCGCCCACCGGGTGCTGCGCATGCTCCGCGACCGGCTCACCGTCGATGCGGCCGCCCAATCCGCCGCCCGGCTCCCCGATCTGGTGCAGGGTCCCTGCCGCGACGGCCGGGGTCCCTGCCGCGACGGCCGGGGTCCCGGCGTCGTACCGCTCGAGTACGACCGCGAGGGCCACATCGACCGCTTCGTCCAGGGAGCCGAGGTCACGGCCGAGGAAGCCCTCCGGATCGCTCCGGCGGTCGGCGTCGTCGTACGCGAGCACGGCGAGCACGTCTCCCCCGGACAGCTGGAGGCGGCGCTCAACGAACTCCCGCACGACACCCGTGCGCTCCTCCTCCAGCCGACTGCCTGACCGGCTCCACGGACCCGGGCACATGACCGCACGGCGTCGACCGCCCGATCACCCCGGCGTCACTTCCCGGCACCGGGCAGGGGCGCCGGCCCCGTACCGCCTCCGCGGCCGGCGCGGAGGCGACGCCCCGGGGGACGCGGGCCGGGACCGACGTTCACGCCGGGCGCGGAGGCGAGGGACGTCTTCACGCTCGCGCTCTGCGCACGCTCCGGCGACGCGCGGTTCCCACTCGCCGACCTCCGACGGAACACCTCTCGCATACGGAAGCGCGACATGACCGGTATCTACGCACTGATCCGTCCCGACGGCGGACTGGAGTTCCGCGACGGCGTCCCGGAGCAGGTACGCAGGGACGCCGACCCGCACCACGGGGCCTCGGCCGCCTTCACCATCCAGCTCCCCGGCCGGGGCGGTAACGGCCTGCACGGACACGTCGCCGACACCTCCGCCCTGGACAGCGACGCACATCCGCCGAACCGCGTCGCCGGTCCGCTCGTGGCCGCCCTCGGCGGCCCGGACCAGTACCTCTTCGGCAACCTGACCATCTGCGGCAGCCGAACCACCCCCGACACCGGAGAAACAACCCTGTGCGGCCTCACCGAAGCACAGCGGCGACTCATCCGTGACGTCCACGGTCTGTCTCCGAGGAAACCCCAAGCGCCCGACAGGTCCGGCTGACGCCGCCTCCACGGCCGGATGCCCGGCTTCCACCCGCGGCACACCCGACGCCTGCACCCGCGCGAGGAGGTCCGGTGGGAGCACGGGCGCACGGCCCACCCGGACATGGCGGCCGGTCCACCACGGCCTGATCGCTCCGCCGAGTGACGGCCCGGCCCGTCACCGCCTCGAAAGGAAGCACGACATGACGCAGAACCACTCCCCCCGACCCGGTGCCGCCCTCGGGCCGGAAGCCCGGCTGAGCCGGCTGGAAGCACAGGTCGCGACCCTGGCCGAGGCCGTCCGGGCGCTCGCCCGGGGTCTGGAGAGCCTCCCGTCGGAGGACACTCCGCCCGAGGAAGCAGCACGCGGCGCACGACTCGCCCACGAACTCCTGCTCTCCGAGGGCATGTAGACGCACGGGGGCGCCGGAGACGACGGAGCCGAACGCAGGTGCCGGCACCGGACCCCGGCCGGCACCGGGAACGCACCGGCCGAAGAAGACACCGGGAGTCGTGCGATGACACATGCACAAGAACGCGAACCGATCGTGGTCGGCATCGACCCCGATCCCGGCAGGCGCACGGCACTCGCCTGGGCCGCCGACGAGGCGGACCGACGCCGTCTGCCCCTCCTGCTGGTCCTCGCGCAGAACCTACCGGTCCCCGGGGACCGGCCGACGGGCGGACGACCGTCCTGGGAGGAGTGGAACGAAGCGCTGCATGAGACAGGGGACCGCGCCCTGTCGGAGGCGGTGACGTTCGTCAGGTCCCGGCATCCGCAGGCGGAGGTCGCCGGGCTGCTGGCGGAGGGGCACCCGGCGTGGGTGCTGCGCGAGCAGGCGCAACACGCCACGGAGGTCGTGCTCGGGTCCTGGCATCTGAGTGCTCTCCAGGAACTGCTGACCTCTGCCGCCGTCGCCCTGCCGCTCATCGCCCACGCGCCCTGCCCCGTGGTGGTCGTACCGGACTCGGAGCACGTCGCCCAGCAGCCGCCGTACTTCGTGGTCGGGGTCGACGGCAGCTCCCACTCCGCCGCCGCCGTCGACTTCGCGTTCGAGGAGGCCGCCCTACGTGGCGCGGTCGTGCGGGCCCTGTACGTGTGGCACGCCCCGCTGCTCGGAGTCCTGGACGAGGAAGCGGCCCTCCAGGAATGCCGGCGGCTGCTGTCGGAGACAGTGGCCGGGCGTACCGCCGCCCACCCGGAGGTGGACCTGCGTCAGGAGGTCGTGCGGGGGCACCCGGTACAGGTTCTCGCCAAGGCGTCCGAACGCGCGCTCGGGCTGGTCGTGGGCACACGCGGGCACGGCGGCTTCACCGGCATGCTGCTCGGCTCCGTCAGCCAGGGCGTACTCCACCACGCCCGCTGCCCGGTCATCACCGTCCCGTCCACGCACCACCGGTAGGCCGCGCGGCCCCGCCCGGTCCACCGGAAGGAGAAGCTCCCCACGCCGGAACGCGAAACGGCAGCCGGGTCCCGGTACCGGCGCAGGGGAGCGCGCACCGGATGTCACCGGTCGACGCACCGGGGCACCGCGCGCCGTCATGGTGACGAGGCGCTCGCCCGTCATCAGAACGCCAGAGCGGCAGAACGCCAGACCGGCAGAACGCCAGACCGGCGGAGCGGCAGTGCCGCTGAGCCCGAGTCCCCGCCCGGGGACCGGGGCGTGCGTGCAGGATTCAGCGCGCCGCATGCGGGACCGGGGCCATGTGGTCGGTGAACCAGTCACGGGCCAGATCGGTGACCTTCTCCAGGGCACCGGGTTCCTCGAAGAGGTGGGTCGCGCCCGGGACGACCTCGAGCCGGCTCTCGCAGCGCAGCCGGGCCCGTGCGTCGCGGTTGAGGTCGAGCACCGACCCGTCGTGGCCCCCGACGATCAGCAGCGTGGGTGCGTTCACCGCCGGCAGCCGTGCCCCGGCCAGGTCGGGCCTGCCACCCCTGGAGACGACTGCGGCGATCCGCGCGCCGGGCTCGGCGGCCGCCCACAAAGCGGCGGCCGCGCCGGTGCTCGCACCGAAGTAGCCGACAGCCAGCCCCTGGGTCTTTGGCCGACCGCGCAACCAGCCGGTGGCGTCCGCCAGCCGTCGGGCCAGCAGGCCTGTGTCGAACACGTTGGACCTGTCCTCCGCCTCCTCCTCGGTGAGCAGGTCGAACAGGAGAGTGCCGAGCCCGGCCCGGTTCAGCCCGAGCGCGACGAACCGGTTGCGCGGGCTGCGCCTGCTGCTGCCGCTGCCGTGCGCGAACAGCACCACCCCGGCCGCGCCCTCGGGCAACGTCAACTGCCCGCGCAGCACCGTCGCACCGGCCTGCACGTCCACCTCCGGGTCCTCCGGCACCGCGTGACGCGGCTCAGTCCGGCGGGTGCTCGGCGGACGGGCCACGGTTTCTTCTTCCAGACAGGCGACGACCTCGTCGTCGTCGGTCTGGGAGAAGTCGGAGTAGAACTGCCCGATCGCATAGAAGTCCCACGGGGTGTGCGGGCATACCAGTTCGTCGGCGTCACCGCCGAGCCGTGAGGCCCAGTCGTGCGGTGCCACAGGGACGGCGAGCACGATCCGTGCCGCTCCCCTGGCACGGGCGATCCGGCAGGCCGCACGCGCCGTCGACCCCGTGGCCACCCCGTCGTCGACCACCACCACCGTGCGGCCCTCCGTGCCCACCGGTTTCCGCCCTCCCCGGTAGCGCCGGGCTCGGTTCTCCAGCACTTCCCGCTCACGGGCCTCGACCCGGGCCAGCTCGTCCGGGGCGACCCGCGCGGTGCGCACCACGTCATCGTTGATCACCCGCACACCGCCCTCGCCGATCGCTCCCATCCCCAGCTCCGGCTGGAACGGCACCCCCAGCTTGCGCACCAGGCAGACATCGAGTGGCGCGCCGAGCGCCTCCGCGACCTCCGCTGCGACCGGAACCCCTCCACGGGGCAGCCCCAGCACCACCACCTCGGTCCCCTTCAGATGCTCCAGCCGGGCGGCCAGCTGCCGGCCGGCGTCACGACGATCCCTGAAGAACACGACCCGACCTCCTCGTCCCGTGGGAACACGGTGGGCGACACGCGCCCCATACCTCCATCCTCACTCGCGCAGCGAACACCCGCGCATCACCACGCGACCCGCTCCGGCCCGGCCGTCGACGGCGACCGAAGGGGTGTTCCCCCCGCCGGCCCGCCGTGGACTCCGCCGGCGCCCGCCGCACCTCGTTCTTCGCATCCCCCGGAGCCGGATCGCGGAGATGGGGCGGCTGCCGGGCCGGGACCGCGACCGGACGGGCCCCGCGGAAGGCGGACCGCGTCGGCGGCCCCGCAGGGGGCCGGGCCACGGGCCAGCCGTGCTCCAGGGAGTGGCGGGGCCCGGATCTGCGCCGGGGCAGTGCGTGCGGCACGAGGTGATCGTGAAGCGCTCACCACCGTGGCGGCGACAAGGGCCGCTGCGGGGTGTCCGCACGCGGGCCCAGTCGCCCCGCAGGCGCCGCGGTGCCCGTCCTCGGCCGTCGGAAAGGCGTTGCGGGAACCGGTGCCGTGCCACCCGCGGTCAGCACCGTCTCCGTGCCGCGGTGACGAGCCGCCCTCGGACGAGCCGCGGTGACGAGCCGCCCCCGTGGACGAGACGGGCCCTGGACGGGACAGGTCATGGGGGAGTGCCGGCGGGGCACGGTTTTGCAGGCCGGGTGGCGCGGCGGCACCTGGCCGCCGCGCCACAGGAACGGTGTTTCCCCGGGGCGTTCCCGGGGGGTCAGTTCGCGCTGCAGGAGACCGTCGGCCAGGTCCGGTTGCCGTTGTGCTGGATGGTGACGCCCCAGTTGTTGCCGTTGCCGTTGGGCCGGGCGGTCAGTACCTGGGAGCTGGGGTAGGTGGCGCTGACGTTCCAGGTGGAGAGGACTTTCGCGGGGGAGGGGACGTTCATCGTCGCGGTCCAGTCGCTGGAGCCGGTGACCGAGACGTCGAGGTTGTACCGGTCGCTCCACTGCTGGCCCGCGGACAGGGTCACGCTGCACCCGCCACCGCCACCGCCACCGCCACCGCCGCCACCTCCGGAGCCACCGCCGTCGGGTGCCACGGCGCGGCCGGTCTGCGGCGAGATCATTCCGGCGCACAGGCCACGGCTGGCCAGCCCCTGCGCGATCCGCGGAATCGCGGCGAGCGAGTTGGCGGACCAGTCGTGCATGAGCATGATCTGGCCGTTGGTGAGCCGGGCGGCGGCCTGCACGATCGCGTCGGTACTGGCGCCGTTCCAGTCCTGCGAGTCGACGTCCCAGATGATCTCGGTCAGACCGTACCTGGCCGCTACCGACTTCACCGTCGAGTTGGTCTCGCCGTACGGCGGACGGAACAGTTTCGGGGTGCCGCCGCCCGCGTTCGCGATGGCCTGCTGGGTCCGGGAGATCTCCGAGTCGATCTGAGCCTGGCTCTGCTGAGTCAGGTGCGGGTGGGTGTAGCTGTGGTTGCCGACCCACATGCCGGCATCGACCTGGGCCCGGACCTGCGCCGGGTTGGCTGCGGCGTACTGGCCCTGGTTGAACATCGTGGCCCGCAGTCCGTTCTGCCTGAGCGCGTTGAGCAGGTTCGGCGTACTGCCGGACGGTCCGTCGTCGAAGGTGAGCCCGACGTATCCGCTGCAGGCCGCGGCCTGGGCCGGGGCGGCGTTGGCGGTGAGGGTGCTCGCGGCGGCCAGCGCGACGACGGCCAGCCGCGTGACCAGGGAGCGTATCGAGAGATGCGGTCCGGTTCTCATACGGAGTGGTTCTCCTCCGGCATCGTGGGTTCGGGGGTCGGTTCGCGCTGCGGGAGACCGTTGACCAGGTCCGGTCGCCGTGCGGGTGACGGCGACCGCTCGTGCGTTGCGCGACGCGGCCGGACCTGGCCGGTCGGGAAAGTGTTCGGCGACCGGAGGGCCGGGGCACGGTGGCGATCCGGCTCGGCAGTGAGGGAGCGCTGTCGATGGCGAACAGTTTTGATGTGGACCCGTCAACTGTCAATAGTTTCGGCACTGATCCCAAAACATTCGCTCACGATGGACGCTGCACGGGTGCGCGTTTCGCCTGGACCGGCTCGTGCATGTCGACCTGTTCGAAATCGATCACTCGGATCCATCGGGTCCTGGACCAAGATGGGAGATCAAAACTACGAATGTTTCGAAGTTCTTTACGATCTGTGATGCGAGATGTGGGTCGGGGTCGGGCGTGATCATCGGCGGGCGGCCCCCGCGGAACCGAGGATGCGGGCGGGGCGGGCAGTGCCGCGGGGCGGGCAGTGCGGCGAGGAGCACGCCGGCGAGAGGTGCGTCAGGGCCCCTGATGTGCAGGTGGAGTTCACCGTATGGATCCGAGCCGGCAACCGAGCCCTCCACGGAGATCGGCACGGTGTGCCCAGCCCCGTCAAGCCGAGCACCGGTACGGCGGCCGATATCCGCTGCCGAGCCGCTGCCAGGAGCCCGCCGTCACGATGGACAAGCCACTCCCGAGACGTGCCGCCACGGTCTCCACCGACCGCACCGGCGGGGCGGAGCGGACCAGGAATCCGTGGTGGGACAACACCCGGTTCCTCTCCGCCCTGCTGATCGTGATTCTGCACACCGGCGGCAGCATCCTGGCGCGAGAAGACGTACTGCACTCCTTCCACATCGCCACCTGGGCCTTCCGGGTGCCCGCCTTCGTCATGTTGGCCGGCGTGTTCAGCAACGCGGGTCCGCTCGGCCCCCGTTCCCTGCGCACCCTGCTGCAGAGCATCGTGCTGCCCGCCCTCGTGTTCAGCCTGCTCTACTCGCTGGAGAAGTACTGGCTGGGCAACGAGTTCATCGTGCACGTCGCCCAACTCCCGTGGACCCTGTGGTTCCTGATGTCCCTCTTCTTCTGGAGGCTGCTCCTGCCGCTGGTGGTCCAGCTGCGTCACCCCCTGCTCGTCACCACGGGCGTCGCCCTCGCCGTGGGGTACGTCGAGGAGTTCGGGCTGGCCTTCTCGGCGAGCCGCACGCTCGTCTACCTTCCGCTGTTCTACCTCGGCTGGCGGATCGGCCAGGGCTCCCTGAACACCTGGTTCACCAGCCGCTGGAGCCTGTTCGTGGCGGTCGCCGGGATCCTTGCCTCCTGCACCGTGGGAGGGCTGTGGCACAGGGACATCAAGGGCAACTGGCTTTCCATGCGCCATCCTTACTCCGTCGCCGACCCGCTGAGCCTGGAATGGGCCTGGGTCATCCGGCTGCTGGTGCTGGCCGCGGCCGCGGCGCTGGTGCTCTGTCTGCTGCGGCTGATGCCCCGGCGGCGGCTGCCGCTGATCACCACGTTGGGCGCCGGCGGGTTCACGATCTACCTCCTGCACCCGCTGGTCATCTTGCCGTTCCGGGAACTGGGCTGGATATCACGGGTGAACACCCCGGTCGAGATCGTCGGTCTGGTGCTGTGCGCGGTTCTGCTGACGATGGTGCTCGGGTCCCCGCCGGTGCGTCGCCTGGTCCGTCCGCTGACCCGGCCGTCCACCGGCTGGCTGTTCGCCCCCGTCACCCCCGTCGCCCCCGCCACCCTCACCGCCTCTGACGCCCCCGGTCCGCAGCAGCCGGAGCGGGTTCCTGCCCACGTACCCCCCGTACCGGAACCCGCGCGCACTCCGTAGTCCTCCGCGGCGGGCTCCTCGTCACTCCTCGCACGTGGCCCCCTGCCGGCGATCCCTGCCGCGGCACCCGGCACGGCACCTACGGCACCCACCGCTGGACGACCGAGCGAACCTTCGCCCGCCTGCACGGCTCTTGGCGCCTGCGAATCCGCCGGGAACGACGAGCCGCCCTCCACGCGAGGCCCGCCTCGAGCTCGCCTGCTGACCGGCCCCACACCGCCAGGCGCTGTCCATCACCCGACCCGCACCCGTCTCACTCGGACGTCAGAAGGCGGGGTCCGACAGACCGGCCGCATGCACCGCGACGGCCTGGCGTCCGCACGCGGCCGGGACCAGAGCGCCTCTGCGCGCGCCGCCCAGGCCGAGCCGCGGGCGGACGCCGGCTCCAAGCCGTCCGGACACCACGCCGCCTCCGCCCCTCGGCTTCGGGCGAACCGGCCCCACAGGCACCAGACCATGCCGGACACGGGCGCCACCCCCCGCCCCGGGCCGACCGGGGCCACCGACCGGCTCTACGCCGCAGGAACCGATCCCGTCTCCTTGGCGGCGATCAGTGGCGATCAGCGGCGATCAGCGGCACACGGCACCGGTTCACCTGCTCCCTCCCGGAAGGCCTCACCCGTTGCGTCACCTGCAGGGGCTGACCAGCGACCTCATCACGCCGGCCCTTTGTCCCCCGACTTGTCCTCCGACACCGAACCCGGAGCGGTTCGCCTGGCACAGGGCCTGCGGACCCTGCCCACCGTGCTGAACGCCTTCCCCAGCGTGGCTGCTCCGACTGACCGTCCGTCTCCTCCTGCTCGACGTAGAGTTGGAGTCCCGGCGGCAGAAGGGGGACGGCGTGGTGAAGCGCTTCGAACGTCTGGAACAGATCCGGGGGATGGACCCGTGCAAGGACGCCTCGGAGATCTACCGGCTCGCGTCGGCGTACGAGTTTCCGTGGGACTTCGCCCGGTCCCTTGAGCTCGCCCTGTACCGAACGTACGCCGTGCCCAGCATCGGCCGACTGCTCGCCCAGACCGCCGAGTTCACCGACCGGACCCAGAAGCGGTACGACGATACGGCCCTGCTCCTGGACGCCGTCGTCGAGCACGGATTCGACAGTGAACAGGGCCGCACGGCGATCCGCCGCATCAACCAGATGCACCGCAGCTATGACATCAGCAACGACGACATGCGGTACGTGCTCTGCACGTTCGTCGTGATGCCCAAACGGTGGATCGACGCCTACGGCTGGCGCAGGCTGTCGCGCCACGAAACCGTGGCCGGCGCCGTCCACTACCGCACACTGGGCCTGCGCATGGGCATCAAGGACATCCCCGGGACCTACGAAGAGTTCGAGCACTGTCTCGACACCTATGAGGCAGCCCATTTCGCCTGGGACGAGGACGCGCGGCGGGTCTCCGACGCCACGCTCGCCCTGATGGCCTCCTGGTATCCGCGCCCGCTGCGCCCCCTGCTGCGCACCGCGACGCTCGCACTGCTCGACGAACCGCTGCTGCGGGCCTTTCGCTACACCCCGCCGAGCGCCGCCACGCGCGCGTTCGTCCGCCGCGCGGCACGGCTGCGCGGGCGTGCTGTCCGTCTGATGCCGCCACGGCGCGCCCCGCACCACGCGCGGCAGAACTGGGAGATCAAGGGCTACCCGAACGGCTACCGGCTGGACGAACTCGGCACCCGCCCGGTCCGCGGCTGCCCCGTCCCGCCCGGGGAGCGGCCTGTCGCCGACTGAGCCCGCTCACCACCAGGGCCGGCCTGCCGACGGGCGACGGGCGACGGGTGACGACGGACGACGGGCGACGGCCCAAGCGATGCGGGCTCCTCCCGTTCACGTCCGATCACCGCAAGCGAGGACACCCTGCGCCGGCTCGGCACCGACGACGCCGACCTGTTCCAGCTGCACGCCTCCGAGCGATGTGCCGAGCCCCATGGACCGGCTGCTCAGAAAGAGGCGCCCCGGTCGGGCATGACCCCCCTCGCCCTGAAGCCGATGCTGTCCCATTTCCACATGGGACACGAACTCCACGCGGCCGACTCCAAACCCGTGCGCCTCCATGCAGACAAGGCGTACGACGTCCCTCAGCTGCGGCGATGGTTATGGGGTAAGCGCATCGGTGTCCGTATCGCTCGCAAGGGCATCGACTCCAGCGAGCGGTTCGGCCGACGCCGGCGGGTCATCGAACGCACCGTGTCCTGGCTGACCGGCTACCGACGGCTCAACCACCGCTACGAACGCAATCCCCGCAACTACCTGGCCTTTCTTGGACTGGCAGCCGCTCTCTGCTGCTACAAGCGGTTCCTCAAGCTGACCGTGTAGGACACGGTCCTACCCGGCCGGCGGGTTGCCTCTGGCCGGGCCCTACCGCGTTGACGTCGGACGACGGCATGGTTACAGTCTGGGTTTAAGTCAGGCTACAAGTTAGCCTGCAACCAATGAAAGGTTTGCCATGTCTGCCGAGACGTCGCCCCTCTTCGACCTCTCCCGTACCCAAATTCGCCCCCTGCAGGTCGGCATCCTGGTGGCACCGGGGTTCGCGCCGTGCGACATCATCGGGTTCCAGACCATCTTCGGGTTCACCCCGGGAGTGACCATTCACCTGCTGTGGAAGGACCGTGAGGAAGTCATCGGCATTCCCACCTTCCCCACGCGTGCCACCACGACGTTCGACGAGTGCCCGGCTGATCTGGACGTCCTCTACGCCGGTGCGGTGCCGCCAGAAATCTTCGAGGACGCCGAAACCCTCGACTTCCTCGCGGACCGCGGTTCACGGGCCGGGTGGATCGCCGGGTCGTGCGTCGGCTCGCTGCTGCTGGGCGCGGCCGGTCTGCTCGTCGGCTACCGTGCCACCACGAACTTCCACGTACATCATCTGCTGCCGTACTTCGGCGCGATCCCTGCCACCGGCAACGTCATCGAGGACCGCAACCGGATCACCGCCGGACCGGTCACAGGGTCCAACGAGATCGGCCTGCGGCTCATCCAGCACTTCTACGGCGACGACCTGGCCCGACAGCAGGAACTGGCCATGGAGTACGCACCGACTCCACTGTTCAACGTCGGGACTCCGGAACTGGCCGGCCCGGAACTGACCGCGCGGGCATTTGCCGCATCGGCCGCGATGAGCGAATCGTTCGAAGCTCTGGGCCGACGCGCCGCCGAACGACTTAACGTGACCGTCTAGCTCCTCGGCCGCGCCTCCCTCGGGGGCCCGGGCCGGCGAACACACGAATGGAGAAAACGTCATGACAGAAGGAACCGAGGCTGCAAGCCCGGATGCGGCCTCGGTGCCTGCCGGAGGCGAGACGATCACGATGCTCGTCATCGCGGGGCGCCGACTGCGGGAGCGCATCGACAGCTCGCTGACACCCATCGGGATGACCATGCGCCATGTCAGCGCGCTCGGGCACCTCAAACGCCAAAACGACCTGTCCTACAGCGACCTCGCCCGCCGAGCAGGCGTCACAGCGCAAAGCATGCGAGCCACGGTCGCCCACCTACAGCAGCTCGGCACGATCAGCGCCACCACGCCCGGCCAAGGCCAGCGGGCACGTCTGGAACTGACCAGCACCGGACACGACCTGTTGCAGCGCGCCCACCGAATCATCGCCGAGACCGAAGCCAGGACACTCGGCAGCCTCGACGACAACACGCGTCAGGTACTTCGCCACGCCCTGCCCGTCGTTATCGCGCAGACTGCCGATACGCCTCCCCCCGGCACGCGGCCCGGACGATGACGCGTCACACGCACCGTCCGGGGGCCGCACGCGCGGCTCGGCCCGGAGCCAGGACAAAGCTGCCCCCGGGAACAGCCCCACGCGGGGCTGGTGGGCGCAGGGTGCGGCTCCGGACGGCCGCTCCGTAGCATCCCCAAAGGGGCATGAGGCCTACTTCCTTACCGCGCATGGCGCGGCTCACCTCCACGGCTCTCTCCGTGGTGCTCCTCGTCGGTGCCACCGTCCGCCCGTCCGCCCGTCCGCCCGTCCGCATCCGGGTCGACGGTGCACGCCGCAACCGGCTCAACGCCGACAGCGCCGTTCGGCACGTGCTCATCCCCGCGGTCGACACGTTCACGTTCGGGCAGACCCTGGCGGAGCTGTCGACCACCTGACCCTTCTCGGCCTCGCCGCCGCCATCTGCTGCTACAAACGGATTGTCCGCCTCACCATGTAGGACACGGTCTTGGGAGTTTTCCCTGAGCCAGGCTGTGACCTGCAGAGACGTAGGCCGCAGAGTGTCCGGCCAGGGAAATTACCCTCCGTAGTTCTCACGTGTTCGCGGGGTTTCCTGGCCACATGTGTGCCGAATCTGTTCTGGCCGGTTCACGAGCTGAGGGTGAGGTCCTGGATCCGGACGGATGCCGGCACCGGTGACAAAGCTGGGAGCGGGTGGGCAGGAATCCGTAGCCTGAGACCACCGGCAGCACACGGTTCTGATCAAGCGGAGGGGATGCCGATGGCCACAGCTCCTGGCGGTGTGCCTCACCCACCGCCCTCGTCGTCGCACCCACTGCGGACCATCCGTGACATCCGTGAGTCCCTGCCGGAGGATCAGCGGCGGCATTTCGATGCGGAGCTCGCCGACACGGAGATCGAGGCACTGCCCGAGATGCTTCACCGTTGGGTGGCATTGAGCAACGACGGCTTCGAGGAGTTCCTGCTCTCCCGGCCGTTCGAGGGTCTGGAGTTCGGCGCGCGATCCTACGACGAGCAGACGGACGCCGAGTGATCTACCTGTTCGACACCAACGTTGTCGCCGACCTCACGACCCGGGCCGCGCCCGATCCGCGCGCCTCCTGGCCTGGTTCCGGTCCACGGCCCGGCCCAACCGCTTCCTGAGTGTGATCACTGTGGCTGAGATCGAGGCCGGCGTGGCCGCTGCCCCGGATCCCGTACGACAGGCGCGCTACGCCCGAGCTCTCGCTGCGGTACGGCATGAATACCGCGACCGCATCGCGCCGATCGGCGAATCGGAAGCGGCTGCCTACCTGATCATCCACAAGGCGCTCAAGGCTGCAGGCGCCGGCATCGACCCACCGGACGCACTGATCGCCGCCACCGCTCTGGCCAACGGGCGGACGGTCGCCACACGCAACATCAAACACATGGCCCGAACCGGGGCTCCGGTCGTCAATCCGTGGGAGCGGAAACTGTAGTTGAGGGGCACCTCACATGCACGTGGTGCGAGACCGGAGGCCCTGCCGCCCACCCGGGCGGCAGGGCCTCCGACCTACTTTTTCTCTGTGTCCCCGGCAGGATTCGAACCTGCGACACCCGCTTTAGAGTTCGATCCAGGCGCGGTCTGACTGCTGTCGTCGACTGGCGCGACGGCCGGTGGGAGTCGCTGGCGTGTGTCCCCGTCCGACGTCGTTGATGTCCGCTGTGGATGTCGGACGCCTTCTCATCCGTAGCTCCAACCGGATCGATCAGCGAAGGCCGTACCCGGCCGCTACGGCCGGAGGTTCGTCGGCGCGAGCCTTCGGCCGTCATGTGTCACCTGGTAGCACCCGGTGCTACCTTGGTTGGTATGAGCGTTCAGCCCGAAATCACCCAACGGGATCTACGCAGCCGGTCCCGAGAGATCATGGATGCCATACAGGGCGGCCAGTCGTTCACCGTCACCCGCGACGGACATCCGATCGGCCAGCTCGTCCCTCTTCGTCGACGGCGTCGGTTCGTCTCCCGCCAGGAGTTCGCCGCGATGTCCAGGACCGCCCCCGGCACCGACCTCGACAGGTTCCGCGCTGATCAGGACGCCACGGCCGACACCTATCCGGACGACCCCTATGACCGCTGACCGCTCGACGCATCAGCAGGGCCTCCTCGACACCAACATCATGATCCTGCGCCGCTGGGTGGCCCCCGAGGAGCTACCGGACGAAATGGCGATCACCGCCATCACCCTGGCCGAGTTGTCCGCCGGTCCGCACGAGGTCCGTCGCAACGACGAACAGAGCAGTTACGACGAACACGCCGAACGCGCCCGCAGGCTCGACGTCCTGCAACGCGCCGAGAACGAGTTCGACCCCATCCCCTTCGGTTCCGAAGCGGCCCGCATCTACGGCCGTATCTGTGCCGCAGTGATCAGCGCCGGCCGCAAGCCACGCCGCCGGATGGCCGACCTGATGATCGCTGCCATCGCCGTGGCTGAGGACCTTCCCCTCTTCACCACCAACCCCGACGACTTCAAGGGGCTGGACGACCTCCTCACCGTCGTGCCGGTCACCCGCCCGAGGGTGCCCCACGAAGGCTGACGGCAGGGCACTGGTGCAGTGGGAGCACGCCGGACTTCATGGTCCGCGCGTGGCGCGGATGTGATCACGCAGCAGGGCCGGTTCGAGGGATCAAGCCCTTCGAACCGGCCCTGCCTCGTGTGCCCCCGGCAGGATTCGAACCTGCGACACCCGTTTTAGGAGTTCGGTCTGACCGCCCGTCCCCCCGTGCTGCGCGGGGCGGCCGTGGCCGTGTCAGACCGCACGGCGCCGCCGCTGTCCGCTGTCGTCGATGTCAGCCATGGATGTCACCTCACACCGGCCGGGGTCACTTGCGCCGCTTGCGTGTCTTCGCCTTGCGTTCGGCTTCCTTGCGCTTCTCGATGGTGTACGACGACCACTCGCCACGGTGCAGGTTGCATCGCGACGCACCGACCATCGCCAGCCGTCGGCACCGAGTGCCCTTCTCCGTGAGCGCTCCACACCTGGACTGCGTACGAGCCACGTCTCCCACCCCCGGTCTCGACCGTCGTGCGGACCAGTGCAGGATTGCCGGACACATGTCCTCTGTGGAAGGCGCACTGCTCCGCGCAGCGGTGCACGGCGGCCCAAGGAGGTTGCTCGGGGGCGCACGCTTTCCAACTGTGGTGGTGCCTCGCAGTGTCGCGTACAGGGCCGTTCACCTGCGTTCACGAGCGGCCCGCTCGTGGGTTGCAGCCGACTCGTGGTCTCGCCTGAACGGCCGTGAATGGGGCTGAATGACACGGAAGCTGAGACGGAGCCCGCACATAGCCCGGGTGACGGTTGGATGCGGTCGGCGCTAGCGTGCGGCGGTGATCAGCAATGAGGGAGCACGCCTGGGTGCGGAGGCCGCACATCACCTGGCACAGACGGGCCTCTATGAGTTTGAGGCGGGGCTGACGGAGGCCGAGTTCACGCGCATCGAGCGCGAGTACGGATTCGAGTTCGCGGACGATCACCGGGCATTCCTTGCGGCCGGGCTCCCGATCAACGTCCCTCCCGAGGACGGGCAGACCTGGTCCAGGCCCTGGCCGGAGTGGCGCGGCGGCGATTTGGACAGCTTGCGTCGACAGCTCGACTGGCCGGTCGAGGGTGTTCTGCTCGACGTTGAGCACAACGCGTCCTGGTACGAGGGTTGGGGTGAGCGTCCAGCCGATGGAACGGCGGCACTGGATACGGCGCGGCGTCATCTGGCGGAGGTGCCGGTGATGGTGCCCGTGTATGCCCACCGATACCTGCCCGCCGGCCGGGGAAGCTTCGGGCATCCGGTGCTCTCGATGTGGCAGACCGACGTCATCTATTACGGCCTGGACCTGGCCGACTACATGCACCAGGAGTTCGACGAGGCGCGGGGCGAGGTCGACGACAGTTGGAACCCGCGAGCGACGGCCCTCTTCTGGCGGGACCTTCTCTGACTCTTCGAGGAGCCCGGGCAGGCGGCGGACGCTCTCAGCTTGGGAAGCTGAGGTGAGCTACGGGCGATTGTCCGGCTGACCTGGGCGGGAGCGCTGCCAGCGTCCGATTGCGTGTCGGACCGGTACCCGGTGTTCCCCGTGGTTCCCCGCACGATCTGGCACGGGTCTGGCACGTCTGCCTTCTACGGACGGCAGAGCCGGAGTCGCTAGCATCCTCCATATCAAGGGGGGAGTCATGGCACTGGGACGTAAGGGCGCACGGCGCATCGTCGTGGATGGCACGGCCTACCGCTGGCGGTTGCGACGCCGGCCGACCTACTTTCAGGGCCTGGCCTGGTCACCGTGCACGTACGCGGTCGAGCACGCGGACACCCCGGGGACGACGCTAGTGGTCACCACCAGTCAGGCGCACCCGAGCAATTGGATCGGGCGCGAGGCTGAAGCGGTACTGCCGTCCGCCGTTGCCCGAGCCATCGAACGAGCCCTGCGCGAGGGCTGGATTCCAACGGCTTCAGGATCCCCCTTCCACCTCAACCTGCCCGCCGACTTCACGCCCTGGCCCTAAGCGGAAGGTGAGCACCGCTTTAGAGGTCGTCTCATTTGGAGTGCTGGGTATTCTGCACCGTGTGGTGATGGTCGAGCGCATGGTGCCAGACGATTTGTGGGAGTTGTTCCAGCGGGTGGTCCCACCTGCTCCAACACGGCCGCAGG